>JAEEIC010000067.1 GCA_016281165.1 Bacillota bacterium
TTCGCGGTCCTCTACCGCACCAACGTGCAGTCGCGCCGCTTCGAGGATTCCTTCTCCGTGCAGGACATCCCCTATCAGGTCCTTTCGGGGCTCAGATACTACGACCGCAAGGAGATCAAGGACATCATGGCATACATGAGGCTGGTCCTCAATCCCGCCGACGACCTGAGCCTGCTGCGGGTCATCAACGAGCCTAAAAGGGGGCTGGGGCCCAAGAGCATCTCTTCCCTGCAGGCCGCGGCGGCGGAGGGCGAGAGCCTGCTCGACGCTCTCTCAAGGCCCGAGGTCCTGGCTGGCCTTACGGCAAAGTCGAGGGAGGCGGTGAAGGAGCTCACCGGCCTGATATACGAGCTCTCCGAGAACGCGGACGAGCTCAGCGTAGGCGATATCTACGATACGCTGCTGGTGAAGAGCGGCTATCTTCCGGCCCTGCAGGAGCAGGACACGGTCGAGGCAGACGGGCGCATCGAGAACCTGATGGAGTTCAAGACGGTCATCCTGGAAAAGGAGAAAGAGGCCGAGGAGAATGAAGAGGGCGAGGGAAGGCTCACGCTCGAGGCCTTCCTTGAGAGCCTCTCGCTGATGGCCGATATCGACAATCATGATCCCGACCAGGACGCGGTGGTGCTGATGACCCTGCATTCCGCCAAGGGCCTTGAATTCCCGGTGGTCTTCATGCCCGGCATGGAGCTGGGCATCTTCCCCGGCTACCGCACCATCGAAAGGAACGATGGGCTCGAGGAGGAGCGCAGGCTCTGCTATGTGGGCATGACGAGGGCCAAGCAGAGGCTCTTCATGACCAGCGCCGAGCAGCGCATGCTCTACGGCAAGACCGACCGGGCCAGCGAGTCGCCCTTCCTCAAGGAGATCGACAAAAAATATATGACGGGCCACGCGGTATACGACAAGAGGGGGGACGGGGATTCCTTCGACCGTTATTCGGCGGATTCCCACAACTATTCCTTCGGCCCGTATATCTCGCCTCTGAGCGCGGCGAAGAGCAGCGGCTCGAACGCGAAGAGCGTCGCCCAGCTCTTAAAGCCCAAATATACCGTGGAAGGGCAGGATCTTCAGCCGGGCGACAAGGTAAAACACGACAAGTTCGGGGAGGGCACCGTCATCGAGCTCAAGGGCAGCATCGTGACGGTCATCTTCGAGAGCGCCGGGACCAAGAAGCTGGCTGTCGACAAGGCTCCCATGAAGAAGATATAGACCCGAAGAAAGAGGCGGCAGAAATGAACGGGCAGATAAAAATGACCGAGAACGAAGCGAAAACGCGCATGGAGGAGCTCTACTCCCTCATCGCTTATCACAACGACAGGTACTACAACCAGGACGATCCCGAGATCAGCGATTTCGAGTACGATGAACTGAGCCTTGAGCTGCGGGCCCTTGAGGCCGAATATCCGGCGCTCAAACGAAAGGACAGTCCCACGGCGAAGGTGGGGGGCACGGTCAAGCGCGAGCTGCGCAAGGTCGCCCACGACGTGCCGGTGATCTCCCTTCAGGACGTGTTTTCGAAGGAAGAAGTCATGGCATTCGTGGAAAGGGTGCTGCAGGAGCAGCCGGAGGCGGTCTTCAGCGTTGAGAAGAAGATCGACGGCCTCACTCTCGTCCTGCGCTACCGGGACGGAAAGCTCACCGACGCCATCACCAGGGGCGACGGCGAGACCGGCGAGAGCGTCTACGAGAACGCTCTGGTCATCGGCGGCATCCCAAAGGAGATCCCCGAAAAGCTCCCCTACCTTGAGGTCAGGGGCGAGTGCTACATGTCGACGGAGAGCTTCGAGGCGGCCAACAGAAAGCAGGCCGAGAGCGGCGGCAGGATATACCAGAACCGCAGGAACAGCGCCGCCGGTACGCTCAGGCAGCTCGATCCCGCCGTGGTGAAGGAAAGAGGCCTCGATATCTTCATCTTCAACCTCGAGGTCTGCGAGGGCAGGAGCTTTCTGGGCCATCTCGAGAGCCTCGCATGGCTCAAGACTCAGGGCTTTCCGGTCATCGAAGAGCCCATAAGGGCGGAGACAGCGGAAGAGGTCTGGCAGGCCATCGAGCATATCGGTGACATACGCTACAGCCTCAATTACGGTCTCGACGGGGCGGTGGTCAAGGTCGACAGCCTGCAGATGAGAAGGCAGCTGGGCATGACCTCCAAAGTCCCCCGCTGGGCGGTCGCCTACAAGTATCCTCCCGAGCGGAAGGAGACCCTGCTCGAAGACATCGTGGTGCAGGTGGGGCGCACCGGCCGCATGACCCCCCTGGCGATACTGAGCCCGGTGAGGCTGGCCGAGACCACGGTCGCCCGCGCCACCCTCCACAACCAGGACTATATCGACGAAAAGGACATACGCATAGGCGACACCGTGGTGGTGCAGAAGGCGGGAGACATAATCCCCGAGGTGCTCTCGGTCGTAAAGGAGAAGCGCCCGGAAAGCTGCCGTCCCTTCACCATGCCTCTCTTCTGCCCGGTCTGCGGGGCCCCGGCCGTCAAGGACGCCGACGGAGCGCATTTGAGATGCAGCGGCGATTCCTGCCCGGCCAAGGACAGCCGTTCGCTCGCCTACTTCGTCTCCAAGGACGCCATGAACATGGAGGGCTTCGGCCCTTCCGCCGTCGAAGCCCTGATATCCGAGGGCTACATCAAGACCATCCCCGATATCTACAGGCTCAAGGACCACCGGGAGAGGCTGATAGAAGAGGGCATCATCGGCAAGGAAAAGTCCGTCGGCAACATCCTCGAGGCCATCGAAAGGTCCAAGAGCAACGATATCGACCGCCTGATAACGGGCCTGGGCATCAGGAACATCGGCAAGCAGACCGCCAAGGTCATCGCGAGGAACTTCAAGGATATGGACGAGGTCATGGCGGCCGGCGCCGAAATGCTCATGGAGCTCCCCGATTTCGGCCAGATAATGGCGGACGATATGACCGCTTTCTTCGCTTCCGAAAAGAACCGGAAGATGATAGAAGAGCTCAGGGAGCTCGGCGTCAACACTTCCTCCCTCTCGATCGGCGAGAAGAAGGATCAGCGCTTCGCGGGCCTCACCTTCGTCCTCACCGGGACTCTCCCCACCATGACCCGCGACGAAGCCTCCGCCATCATCGAGAGCTTCGGCGGCAAGGCCTCGGGCAGCGTCTCGAAGAAGACCAGCTACGTGCTCGCGGGGGAAGCCGCCGGCAGCAAGCTCACCAAAGCTCAACAGCTGGGCGTCCCCGTCATCGACGAAGAAGCCTTCAGGGAGATGATCAAATAGGGCGAAAATACTTGATCAGTCGGCTCGCATCAGCAATTGACAAATGATGAAGTTTTTAGTATTATGTAACTAAATATCAGTTGCAAAAGGTTGATATATGCCGACTAAGAAAGCGCTTATTGAAAAACTGACTTCCAGACCTCTCACACGCAGTTTTACAGTTAAAGAGTTGGATTCTCTTATGTCGAAATGCGGTTGTGAAAAGTATCAGGGAGGAAGGGGCTCGGGTATTGGTTACAGGCACCTGGTCACAGGAAGAGCGATACAGTTCGATTCTCCGCATCCGGGGAAAGAACTTTATATCTATCAGGTCAAAGCGGTCATAACGTTCCTGCATGATATAGGTGAGATCGAATGAGGTAGATAAATATGAGCAGAATGATGGAATACAAGGGCTATCACGCTCAGATAGAATACGATAGCGACGACAGTATATTTATCGGGAAGGTATATGGTATCACTGACTCACTCAATTTTCACGGAACATCGGTAGAAGAACTGGAAAGGATGTTCCATCAGAGCATTGATAACTATCTGGAAATGTGCGCTGCTTCGGGCAAGATTCCTGAAAAGGAGTTCAAAGGGTCCTTCAATGTCCGCATATCTCCTGAGCTTCACAGGGAGATCTCTCTGAAAGCCGCGATGGAAGGTATATCACTCAATCAATATGTCCTGGGAGCTCTCAAAAGGTCTCTGACAGGATCTGCCGGAAAGAATTGATCTATTTGCAGTGTTTTCATTGAAGCATCCTATATTGTTATCAGGTGACTCAAAGGCTCTCATTAACTCGTGATCTGTGTAGATCATCCCGATCCAATAGTCTCTTAACCTTTTAATTGATATATCATTGATATATTTTTATCTGCGAAATGGTCTGTTATCAGACGAAGGAGATATAAAATGAGCGATGAGAACGGAATCAAAACTGCAGAAGATAAAAAGGAGACCAAAGTTTTAAAAAAA
>JAEEIC010000068.1 GCA_016281165.1 Bacillota bacterium
AAAGAAAAGAGAGCATCTCCCTGCTGGTCGCGGCGGTGAAGAAGGCCGCCATCGACGCCGGCACCCGCGATAACATCCCGGAGGACCTGGTCGACAAGGTCCTGCTCAAGGAGCTCAAATCTACCCAGGAGCAGGTCGACACCTGCCCCGAGTCCCGCCAGGACCTGCTCGCCCAGTACAAGGCCCATCTCGAGATCGTTAAGGAATACGCGCCGAAGCAGATGGGCGCGGACGACATCAAAGCCCTGCTCGAGGAAAAGTACGCCGAGCTCATCGCTACGAAGAACAAGGGCATGATCATGAAGACGGTCATGGCCGAGCTCAAGGGCAAGGCGGACGGCAAGCTCATCAGCCAGATCGTGGCGGAACTCTGCAGATAAAGGTCTGAGCGGGCTCTGCGCTCTTACAGGCGAAAAGCCCTGAAGATCAAGGCGAAAAGCTTGAATCCCCGCGGGAAATGTGAGATTCTTTAACCAGGAACGATGTATCTGAGGACACTGAGGCGTCCCGGGGGATGAAGACGAAAGAGACCTCCTTTCGGGAAGAGCCGGAAGGAGGTTTTTGCATGAAGAACAGAACAAAGTTATTGCTTTCGTTGGTCCTGACCCTCGTTTTGATACTGGGCCTTCCCCTGACGGCTCACGCCGAGGACCAGTCCGGCAAGTGCGGAGACGATCTCAACTGGACCCTGCATAGCGATACCGGTGTACTGCACATCACCGGCAGCGGTGAGATGACCAGCGCGCCCTGGCCCAAAAGCTCCCTGAAGCAGGTCAGCCTGCCCGAGGGCCTCACCAGCATATACAGCGGAGCTTTCTATGAGAGCCGGGATCTGACTTATGTATACATCCCCAAGACCGTCACGAAGATAGGCGCCAGAGCCTTCAGCGGTTGCTGGGGCCTCGAAGAGGCCGATCTGAAAGACGCCAGGATCGAGATCATAGAGGACGGCGCCTTCGCCGACTGCCGCAAGATCGCGGAGATAACTATACCCGATACCGTCAAGAGCATAGGCGAACTGGCATTCAACAACTGCTGGGAGATCAAGAGCCTCGTGATCCCCGACAGCGTGGAGAGCCTGGGGCAGGAGGCCTTCGCTTCCTGCAAGGGCCTGGAGGAGCTGACCGTAGGCAGCGGCCTCAAGACTCTCACGTCTCACGCCTTCCGCCTCTGCTCTTCCCTTAAAAACGTGACCATCAAGAGCGGCGTGACCGAGATCGGCGACGAGGTCTTCTTCCAGTGCAGCGATCTTAAGAACATCACCATCCCGGCCAGCGTCAAAAAAGTGGGAGAAAACGTCTTTCATGAATGCCTGGGGTTCAATATCGACGTCGAAGACCTCTCGTCCTGGTTCGATCTGGAGATAAAAGGCGGCGGCTTGTCCAGCTACTCCCTGAGCGTGAACGGGGAGCCCCTCAAGGTGCTCACCCTGCCGGAGGGCAGCGAAAGCGTCGAGAACATCGCCTTCGCCAACTGCGGGGGCCTTGAAAAGGTGATCATCCCCGACGGCGTGACCAGCATAGGCAGCTCTGCCTTCTCGAACTGCGGCGAGCTTAAGGAAGTGGTCATCCCGTCCAGCGTCAAGACCATAGGCAAAGACGCGTTCTACGGCTGCGCCAGCCTTGCTGAGCTCGATCTTCCGGAGGGAGTCGAGAGCATAGGAGAGTCCGCCTTCGAAGACTGCGAGGATCTCGCTTCCGTGAGCTTCCCGGCCAGCCTTAAGAGCGTGGGGAGCAGGGCCTTCTTTAATGATCCCAGTCTCATGGAAGTGACGCTGCCGGAGGGTCTCACCGAAATAGGCAGCCACGCCTTCGGCTTTATGCCCGGCTATGATCCCAAGACCTTCGCAGAGATCGAAGAAGCCTTGGAGGGCTTCCGCGTCACAGGCGTGACCGGCTCCCAGGCCGATCTTTACGCGCTGAAGAACGGGCTCGCGTTCTTCGATCCCGCCGCCGCGGCCGACAGGACAGAGCTGGAAGAGGCAGTCTCCGCCGCTGAAGCCCTCAAGGAAGAGGACTATAGCGAAGAGAGCTTCGCCAGGCTGAAGGAAGCCCTCGACGCGGCCAAAGCCCTGCCCGAGGACGCGGATCAGGAGGCTGTCGACGCCGCGGCAAAGGCCGTAAGCGACGCGGCCGTGGCTCTGGAGAAGCTCCCCGAGACGCCCGAGGCCGATAAAAAGGAGCTCGACAAGGCGGTCGAAGAGGCCGAGGCCCTCAAGGAAGAGGACTATACCGAAGAGAGCTTCGCCAGGCTGAAGGAAGCCCTCGACGCAGCCAAAGCCCTTCCTGAGGACGCGGATCAGGAGGCCGTCGCCGCCGCCGCCAGGGCGATCGATGAGGCCGTGAAGGCTCTGGAAGCGGACAGCCCCGCCGCGCAGAATAAAAAAGACCTCGCTAAGGCCATAGAAGATGCCGAAAAGCTTGAGAAAGACAAGTATACCGAGGATACCACCGCGGTCCTCGACCTCGTCCTGAGCGGAGCGAAGACCGCTCTCTCCTCCGACGATCCCGCCGAGATCGATAAGGCCCTGCAGGCCCTCACCAAATTCCTGGACGGCCTTGAGGAGAAGTCGCCCATACCCTTCACCGACGTGGCCAAAGAAGATTACTTCTACGACGCCGTGGTCTGGGCCTTCACCGCCGAGCCGCAGATCACCGACGGCACCTCGCCGACCACCTTCAGTCCGGGGAGCACCTGCACCAGGGCCCAGGTGGTGACCTTCCTCTGGAGATCGCAGGGCTGCCCGGAGCCCGAGACCAAGGTCAATCCCTTCGCCGACGTGGCCGAGAGCGACTGGTTCTACAAGCCCGTACTCTGGGCGGTGGAAAAGGGCATCACCGACGGGACCGGCCCGACCACCTTCAGCCCCAAGAGCACCTGCAGGAACTCCCATATCCTGACCTTCATCTACAGGGCCGTGGGCGAACCGGAGAAGACAGGCCAGGGCAGCTGGTGGACCGACGCCTTCAACTGGGCCAACTTCGGCGGCCTCCTCAAGGGCTCCTACACCGGGACCTACGACGTGAACGCCGATTGCCCGCGGGCCAACGTGGTCTACTATCTCCACCGGATGAACAAATAAAAAAGGATCCGCATAAAGCGGAAAAAGAGCCGGCCGGGGCCATGCCTCAGCCGGCTCTGACGTTTTATGAGCGGTCCGCGCCGCGGCCTTTTCAGAAAGGCCAGTTCCAGTCCAGGAAGCGCTGCATCTCTATCACGCCGTAAGGATGGGTCGAGTGTATCTCCACCGGATAGAAGCTCTCCCGCTCCGCCAGCCATTCGAGCAGGGCGAGGCCATTCCCGCCCTGTGACTGAAAGCGGCCCAGATCGTAGTCCAGATCGATCACTTCGATCCCTTCCCCGCGCCCTTCGCAGTCTGTTATAAGTTCTTTCGCTTCGTCCACGCTCCTAGCGCCGGTGTAGCCAAAGGGCGTGTCCCTCAGATCATCGAGCCAGAGCTTCATTAAGGAGATCCTCCTGTCAGCGGAAAAGGCGGCTTTTGCCGCCGGTCTTCTGCCGCACCGTGCAGAGGTCCGCAAAGCGCAAAGTAGATGTTATATAACATATGTTACAGCCATAGATCAAAGGCAGAGCGGCCCTTTTCATACTCTGCTCAGGCACATATCGCGGAAATCCTTTACCTCCCTCGCGTAGCCCTCGGGATCGGTCAGATAGGCCATGCCGTGAGCGGCCCCGGGCACGAGGAACAGCCTCTTTTCGGAGGCGCAGGCGTCGTAGTTCTCCATCGTCATCGCGCAGGGCACGAAACCGTCGTCCTCCCCGTGGATGAAGAGCACCGGGATGCCGGTCTTCCTGACCGCGTCTTTGGGCGAGGCCGCCGTGAGATCGAAGCCGCCGAAGAGCCTGGCGCCGAGCTTTACGAGGGGCATCATCAGCCCGCCCGGATAGCCTCTCTCCTCCGAGACCTTCTCGATGATAGCGGCGGGGGAAGAATAGCCGCAGTCGGCGATGATCCCGCGAACGCCTTCGGGAAGCTCGAGCTCCGAGGCCATGAGGACGGTCGCGGCGCCCATGGATATGCCCGAGAGGATGAGCGGCCTGTCCGCGCCGAATCTTGCGGCCGCCAATTCGGCCCAGGTCTTCACGTCGAAGCGCTCGAGGATCCCGAAGGAAAGGCCGCGCCCGCCGCTCTTTCCGTGGGCCCGCTGGTCGACCAGAAGAGCGTTCATGCCCTGCCCTAAGGCCAGCTGCAGGCCGCCGCAGAAATCGGTCACGGCGTTCTCGCGGTAGCCGTGGAACATTATCTGCAGGGGAGCCTCGGGATCGGTGATATAGAGCCTGCCGTAAAGCGTATAGCCGTCGAAGCTCTCCGCCGTGACTTCCTCAAAGGGGATGGCCAGGGCAGAATCGATGAGCTCCTTTATCCTGTCCCCGTACTCGGAGAAGCGGGGCGTTTTCGGCCAGCAGTAGGGATCTAAGGTCCTCTTCCTGTCGACCCAGAAAACTCTGAGCCAGGCGCCGAAGGCCGCGCTCACGCTCAGGGCTCCCGCGCCCGCGGCGGCGCTCACGCCCGCCCTCAGAAGTTTATCTTTCAGTGTGAGTTCTTTCATAAGCGTACCTCCATCGTCTATTATATCATGAGAAGGGCGCGGACGAGCCGGATGAGGCCCTCCCGGGCCGGTCTTTACGAAAAAAATACGGGCGATCATGTTGCCGCGGAAACGATATTTCGGCCGGCCGCTCTCAGCGGGCCTTTGGATTTCAGGCTTTTCGCCCCGAGGCCGCTAAAATCAACGAATTCTTTTTTTCATTTGACACCCATGCGGCATTATATTAAAATTTTATTACATATTGTTGTTTATCGTGGACTCTGTCCCGCGATCCTGCGGGACGGATCATAGTAAACCAAAGGAGAAAAGTATGAAAAAGTCATTAAGCATCATTCTCGCTCTGGTCCTCGTCCTGGGAATGCTCGCAGGATGCGGTCAGAAGCAGGAAGCTGCCCCGGCGACTCCGTCGACTCCGTCGACCCCCGCTGCGCCGGCGACTCCTTCCACCCCCGCGGCCCCCGCGGCTCCGGCCGAACCGGCAAAGCCCGCTGAGCCCGAAGGCATCGTCGTGAACGGCGAGACCATCGACAAGGTCCAGTATCTGAACGTTGTCGGTTCCGACGAGCCGGGCACCCTCGACGAGTTCCACAACTCCGTCGCCGCTACCGGCAACATCCTGTCCAACCTCTTCACCCCGCTGGTGAGGAACATGGACGGCGTTCTGACCGGAGACGGCTGCGAGAGCTGGGAAGTCAGCGAAGACGGCAAGATCTGGACCTTCCACCTCAGAGACAACTACTGGCAGGACGGCACCCCCGTCACCGCTCAGGACTACGTCTATTCCGCCCAGATGAAGCTCAAGCCCGAGACCGCTTTCCCCTATGCAGGAAACTGGTATCTGATCAAGAACGGCGAAGCCATCAATAACGGCCAGATGGACGCTTCCGAGCTGGGCGTCACCGCTCCCGACGACAAGACCGTCGTCATCGAGACCGAGTACGTCGTCCCGACCCTGCTCAACACCCTGACCTTCTACCCCCAGAAGCAGGATCACTACGAGAAGTACGGCGACAAGTACGGCACCGAGGCTGACACCATGCTCAGCTGCGGACCCTTCATCATCACCGACTGGACCCACAACTCCTCCATCACCCTCGAGAAGAACGAGAAGTACTGGGACGCCGAGCACGTCTACATGGAGAAGGTCACCGTCTACAGCATCGCCGAGCCCACCACCTCCTACAACATGCTCGACAACGGTTCCGTCGACTACCTGGCTGTAGCCGACAACGACTACATCGAGAGATTCACCGCCAGAGACGATCTGGAGAACACCAGAGTCCAGCTGGCCCGTACCTTCATGTGGTTCTTCAACATGAAGGACAAGTACTTCGCCAACGAGAAGATCAGGAAGGCCATCACCGTCGCCTTCGACAGAGACGCTACCGTCGAAGTCCTTCTGGGCGGAGTTCCCATCAAGGCCAAAGGCCTCTACACTCACGTAATGTATGAAGGCGACTACAACATCCGTGAGTACGACGGAGACCTGATCCAGGCCATGATCGACAAGTATCCCGATCCCGCCGCTCTGCTGCAGGAAGGCCTCGACGAGGTCGACGGCACCAAGGCTGCCGACTGGACCTTCAAGGCCGGCTTCGGCTCCACCGGTTCCAAGATGAAGGAACAGGCTGAGTACTGGCAGGACGTCATGATCAAGAAGCTTGGCATCAAGGGCGTCGAACTGAGCTTTGACGACTACGCCATCGCCATGGACGGCTGGCAGACCGGAGCGTTCCAGGTAGCGTGCCTGTCCTGGGGCTCCACCGCCGACACCGCCTACATGCTCAACCTCTTCACCACCAAGTCCAACGCCATCCCCGTCCACTTCGACAACCCCGAATTCGACGAGCTGGTCAACACCCTGAACAAGACGGTAGACCCGGACGAGCGTATCAAGATCGTCCAGAAGGGCGAAGATATCATCATCACCCAGAACTGCCTGGTCTGCCCGATCTCCTATAACTGCAACAACGTATTCGAATACAAGTATGTACGCGGCGTTGACCGTTCACCCTTCGGCAACAGCAGCTACAAGACCGTCTACACTGTCGGAAGACCGTAAGCCGATCTGATCTTACCGGGACCCGGGGAGCGCTGTTCCCCGGGTCTTTTAAAAGAGAAAGGAGGTATATATAGTGGCAAGATACATAATCAAACGAATACTATATATGTTCCTGGTATTATTCATAGTCGTATCGACTACCTTTATAATGATCCACTCCATCCCCGGCGATCCCCTGACCGCCACGGTGGAGAACCTGCCCGAGGCGACAAGGCTCAATTATTACGCCCGCTACGGCCTCGACAAGCCCCTCATGGTCCAGCTCTTCCGCTTCTGGAAGCTCTTCCTTACCGAGGGGAGCCTGGGCGAATCGCTCAAGTACCCCGGCCGCATGGCGGAGGAATTCATCGTCAAATACGCCCCCATATCGTTCCAGCTGGGCATCTGGGGACTGGTGATAGGCGTGAGCCTGGGGATGATGCTGGGCATAAACGCGGCCCTGCATAAGAACAAGCTGCCTGACTATTTCGGGACCTTCGTCGCCCTGCTGGGGACCTGCATCCCCGCCTTCGTCCTGGCGGCCCTGGTCCAGTATTTCTTCACCGTCAAGCACAAGTGGTTCCCGACCGCGGGCTGGGGCGGGGCGATATACTTCGTCCTTCCCGTCCTCTGCATGACCCTTTCGCCGGTCGCGACCTACTGCAGGTACATGAAGTCGACCGTGCTCGACGTCATCAACCAGGATTACATCCTGACCGCCGAGAGCAAGGGCCTTCCCAGAGGCCTCATCATCTGGCGCCACGTGCTGCGCAACACCCTGATGCCCATAGTCACCATGCTGGCTCCCAGCGTGGCGGGGCTTTTGGGAGGCTCGTTCATCATCGAGTCGATGTTCGCGATCCCCGGCCTTGGGACCTATTTCGTAAAGGCCATTAATTCCAGAGACTATACCATGGTAGTCGCCATGAACTTCCTCTTCACGGCGACCTACGTGTTCTCACTGCTGGTGGTCGACCTGCTCTATCTGGTCATCGATCCCAGAGTGCGTCTTGAAGCGAAGCAGAACAGAAGGGCGGTGGCGAGCAATGTCCCCAATGAAAACTGATTGGATCAACGACACTGAAGGCCTGACCCCCGAGATGTTCGTCACCGTGGGCGTGGACGAGAGCAAGGACAGAGTCCTGCGCCCCCACATCTCCTACTGGCAGGACGCCTTCAGGCGTTTCAAAAAGAACAAGCTGGCCGTCTTCGGCGCCATACTGCTGGTCATACTGATGCTGCTGGTCATCTTCGGACCGATCATGGCCAAGCACTCCTTCGAGGAGACCAATATCGCCGAGAGCTACCACCCGATGGACAAGGATTACTGGTTCGGCGCCGACAAGCTGGGAAGAGACTACTTCGCCAGAGTCTGGCAGGGCGGCCGCGTCTCCATCATCATCGGCGTCTCCGGCGCCTTCATCTGCGCCTTCGTCGGCTGCATATACGGCGGCATCGCCTCGTATTTCGGCGGCAGGATAGACTCCTTCATGATGCGTATCGTCGAGATCCTCTCGTCCATACCCTACCTGCTGGTGGTCATACTGCTCTCGCTGTGGCTGGACGCCAAGGGCATCAAGACCCTGCTGCTCGCCATGTGCCTTACCGGCTGGACCGGCATCGCCAGGCTCGTGCGCTCGCAGATGATAACCTTAAGGCAGTCGGATTACGTGCTGGCGGCAAAGCTCCTGGGCGTAAAGCCTCTTAAGATCGTCACCAGCCACCTGATCCCCAACACCATCGGCCTGATCATAGTAAACATCACCTTCAGAGTCCCGAGCCTCATCTTCTCGGAAGCATTCCTCAGCTTCCTGGGCCTGGGCATACAGTCCCCGGAGACCAGCTGGGGCGCTCTGTGCTCGGCGGCGCAGACCGTCTTCACCTTCAAGCCCCATCTGATGTTCTTCCCCGCTCTTTGCATAGCCCTCACCATGCTGGCCTTCACCCTCATGGGCGACGGCCTTAGAGACGCGCTCGACCCGCGCCAGAGAAAGTAAAGGAGGTATACGATGTCAGAACATTTACTTGAAGTCAAAGACCTGGCCGTATCCTTCTCCAGCTACGCGGGCAAGATCAGGGCGGTCAGGGGCGTGAGCTTCCACCTCGACGCCGGCGAGACCCTGGCCATAGTCGGCGAGTCCGGCTGCGGCAAGACCGTGACCGTAAAGGCCCTCATGAAGCTCTACGGCAACTCGGCAGCCTTCATCGAGGAGGGCTCCTCCATACTGTTCAAGAACGAGGAAGTCGTCACCATGGACAGGAAGCAGCTGAGCAAGCTGAGGGGCGAGGGCATAGGCATGATCTTCCAGGATCCCATGACCTCCCTCAACCCCACCCTCACCGTCGGCTATCAGATCGCGGAGGGCATACGCTTCCACGACAAGAGCGTGAGCAAGGAAGAGGCCTACAAGAGAGCGGCCGAGCTGCTGGCCCTCGTCGGCATCCCCAGCCCCGAGGAGCGCATCAAGCAGTATCCGCACCAGCTCTCGGGCGGCATGCGCCAGAGGGTCATGATCGCCATCGCCATCGCCTGCGACGCCGACATCATCATCTGCGACGAGCCCACCACCGCCCTGGACGTCACCATCCAGGCCCAGGTGCTGGAGCTCCTCAACGAGCTCAAGGAAAAGACCAACAAGGCCTTCATACTCGTCACCCACGACCTCGGCATCGTATTCGACTTCGCCGACCGCATCCAGGTCATGTACGCCGGAGTCATACTCGAAAGAGGGACCAAGTACGAGCTCTTTGACGAACCTCATCACCCCTACACCTGGGCCCTGCTCAACTCGGTGCCCAGCAAGCAGTCCCAGAGGAAGGGCACCCTCTACTCGATACAGGGCACTCCCCCCGACCTCATGATGGACATCAAGGGCTGCCCCTTCGCCGACCGCTGCGTCTACTGCATGCCGATCTGCAAGGAGAGGATGCCCGAGGAGACCCCGCTGAGCGAGACCCACAGCGTCTGCTGCTGGCTCGAGCACAGCATGGCCCCCAAAGTGAAAGCGCCCGCCGCGGGAGGTGAAGAGTAATGGAAGAGAAGAAAGTCCTCTTTGACGTAAAGAACCTCAAGATGTACTTCCCCGCCAGAGGCGGCAAGCTGGTCAAGGCTGTCGACGACGTGAGCTTCAAGATCTACGAGGGCGAGACCTTCGGCGTCGTGGGCGAGTCCGGCTGCGGCAAGACCACGGTGGGAAGGACCATACTCGGCGTCTACGAGCAGACCTCGGGCGAGATAATCTACAGGGGAAAGAACACGGCGGATTTCAAGGCCGAAGACAAGATGGCCTTCTCCAAGAACTGCCAGATGATATTCCAGGATCCGGCGGCCTGCCTCGACCCCAGGATGTCGATAGGCACCATAGTCTCCGAAGGCCTCACCGTCCATTACCGGAACATGAGCAAGGCCGAGAGGGAGGAGAGGGTCAAC
Organism: Bacillota bacterium; assembly: GCA_016281165.1. Lineage (GTDB taxonomy): Bacteria > Bacillota > Clostridia > Peptostreptococcales > Anaerovoracaceae > RGIG2707. The sequence continues at coordinate 10,043 of JAEEIC010000068.1, forward strand.
CAGGTCCTGGCCTACGTCGGCCTCACCAGCGATTACGCCTCGCGCTTTTCGCACGAGCTCTCGGGCGGCCAGCGCCAGAGGATAGGCATCGCCAGAGCCCTGGCGATCGAACCGGGCTTCATCGTCTGCGACGAGCCCATCGCCGCTCTGGACGTGTCCATACAGGCTCAGGTCGTGAACCTGCTGACCCGCCTGCAGAAGGAGCTGGGGCTCACCTACATGTTCATCAGCCACGACCTTTCGATGGTCAGGCACATCTCCGACAGGATCGCGGTCATGTACCTGGGCTCGCTCGTCGAGCTGGGCGACAACAAGAGCATCTACGGCAACCCCATGCATCCCTACACCAGGGCGCTGTTCTCGGCCATCCCGGAGCCCGACCCCTATCACAGCTGGCTCAAGAGCAGGGTCCACCTGCAGGGCGAGATCCCCAGCCCCATCAACGCGCCGGCAGGCTGCAAGTTCTGCACCAGGTGCCCCCAGGCGACCGAGCAGTGCAAGCTCGAGCCTCCCGCTCTCAGGGAGATCGAGTCCGGCCACTTCGTCGCCTGCCACCAGATCCAGCCGGTAAACGCTTAAGGGAGACATAAGATGAAAAAAGATATCGACGCGGCGTTCCTCGCCGCCTGTGAAACGCGCTGGGAGAAAGACAGCCTCGGACATGTGGTCTCCAACGCGGTGATACAGAACGGAGTGCAGCTGGCCCTGATGAACTTCGAGGCCATCAAGAGACTGCCCTTCACCTTCTCGGTGGACGTCTGGGACGGCAATGTGACCGACCAGGTCACCAGCCTCAGGTGCTGGGCCTTCGCCTCCTTAAACAACGTGCGCCAGCACGCGATCGAAAAGCTCGACATGAAGGACAGGGGCTTCGAGCTCTCCGAGGACTACATCTACTTCTACGACCAGCTGGAGAAGTCCAACCGCTTCCTCAACCGCGCCATAAAGATGATAGACGAGCCCCTCGATTCGCCCAAGGTCATAGGCATGCTCAGGAACCCCATCATGGACAACGGCCAGTGGACCACCTGCGCCGACCTGATGGATAAATACGGCGTCGTCCCCAAGTCGGCGATGCCCGACGCCCAGGTCTCGGGCGACACCCGCTACGTCACCCGCCTGCTGGCCGCCAAGCTCAGGCTCGCGGTACGCAACATGAGGAACGCCAGAGCGGAGGGCGCAGGTGACGACGCCGTCTACGCGATCAAGGAGAAGGAGCTGGCCGATATCTACGGCATGCTCTGCCGCCTCGTGGGCGCTCCTCCCAAGACCTTCGACTTCGGCTACGAGAAGACCGACGGCAGCTGGGTCCTGATGGAGGGCATGACGCCGATGAGCTTCTGGCAGGCTCTGGGCATAGACAACGACGACTACATGTTCGTCATCAGCCATCCCTCCGACAAGTACGCCTTCGGCAAGACCTACGTCACCAGGGACGAACTGACGCCGGGACACGACGTGATGCTCAATCTCGACGTCGAGACCATCAAGCAGCTGGTCATCGCCCAGCTCAAGGGCGGCGAACAGGTCGTGATGGGCTGCGACGTGGCCAAGCTCTCCAACAAGGCGCAGGGCTACATGGCGAGAGACCTCTACCTGCTCGACGAGATGATGGGCTGCGAGGTCGCCTCCATGTCCAAGAAGGACAACATCGCCTACAAGAACATCAAAGGCACCCATATCATGGCCTTCTGCGGCGTGAATCTGGACGGGTCCGGAAAGCCCGACCGCTGGAAGGTCCAGAACAGCTACGGCAGGGAGATGGGCAAGAACGGTTACTACGTGATGGCTGACGACTGGTTCGACGATTTCGTCGTCTCGGTGGTCATCAACAAGAAGTTCGCGCCCGCAGAGATCGTAAAGATCTACGAGGGAACGCCCGAAAGAATGTCCGACATGGCGCTGTACTGATCTCCGGGCCGTGGGCAGCCAGGCGCTGCCCGCGGCTTTTGTATTGCGGTTTTCGCCGGCGCCTCATCGCGCGGGTCTTCGGCGCCGCGCGGGATCCGCAGGAATGTAAAGATCCCCACCGTTCGGGCATTCGGGGCGGCCATGCATGCCCGCTGCGAGAGGGGGACTTCCGCGGGTCGCGCCGACCGGGCGGCAAAGCTCTCCTGGACCCGTCCGGAGATGGCCGCGAGGCTGTGGGATCGCGATTTTGAAGCTTTTAGCGCGAGATCTGCCATTTTGTTCGTAATTTCCGGCTTTGGAAAGCTTGATCGTCAGGCCCTAAGCGGAAAGAACGTTACTTTTCGGCTCGCAGATGTCTTTTGGGGATAGCAACAGCTGCGAAAATACGTTATCCCGGAATCAAAAGCGTCGGGATCTTCCAATGCTTGGGGCCGTCCGCTCCTGCGCGGGGAAATTTTTGAAACTATTTGCCCCCAGAAACGCGCAAAAGTTTCAAAATGGCTGTCCGGCCGCCGGGAAAGACGACGTGACAGGTCCGGTACCTTCTGTACCTGTATGGCCCGGCGTTTCCGTATCAGATATCAGAACAGCAGCGCCTCAGAGTTGCAAAACGATTGTTATATAACGATAGCTACACACTTGAAAAATGAACAGATCGATACTCCAGACCATCACATGCCTGCTCTGCGTCGCCCTCGGCGTATACCTTGCCCCTTTGGCGGCTGAGGAAGCGCCGGCGCAGAGCCTTCCCGTCGAGAGCGCGGCCGTAAGGCCCGTCGCTCCCGATCCTTCCCTGGCCAGGCCGCAGGAGAGCGGCGAAGCGGCGCCTCCTCCCGCCAGCGGCGAGGCTCAGCCCGTCGCGATCACCGTCCCCCCGGGGCAGCAGGCAGATCAGCCGCAGGCCCCGCAGCCGGTCCTGCCCAAGCCGGCGGATCCCGAGGCTCCCGGGACCCCCGAGCCCGCCAAAGAAGAGCCCAAGACCGTGAGCTTTGACGTCGCGGCAGAGCTCCTGAAAAGCGGCGCCATGCTCGAGGCCGAGCCCATAGAGGCTCCCGATCAGTACGCCGGCCGCGTCAGATGCTGGTCCGTAAGATACAAGTCGGGCGAGTTCGAGGTCACGGGCTATGTGGCCATCCCCTCCAAAGACGTGGGAGACGAACTCAGCTTTCCCGAAGAGGGCATGCCCGCTCTCGTCTACTGCCGGGGCGGCAACCGCGATTTTTCGGCCCTCACGCCCCTTGAGCTCTGCAAGCAGGCCGTCACCGGCTATGCCGCCTTCGGTTCCCAGTACCGCGGCAACATGGGCGGCACCGGCCGCGAGGATTTCGGCGGCGACGATGTGCAGGACGTGGGAGCCCTCATCGATATCGCTCTTGAGATGCCCTTCGTCAGGGGAGAGCAGGTCTATCTGGCCGGCTTCTCGCGCGGGGGCATGATGGCCTACCGGGCCTGCCAGGACTACGGCGATAAGATCAGGGCCTGCTCCGTCAACTCGGGCCTCGCGGACTCGTACATCATGTACGCCAGGGGCGCCGACATGGCGCAGGTCTATCACGAGCTCGTGGGAGGCGGTCCCGATCAGCTGCCGCGGGAGTTCGACCGGCGCTCCGCGACCCGCTGGGCGGACCAGATAAACGTGCCCCTGCTGATAGGCCAGGGCACGGCCGACGTCAGGGTCATCCCGCAGCAGGCCTACGATATGGCCGACGCTCTCAAGGCGGCGGGGAAGACCGAAGGCGAGGACTACAAGCTGGTCATCTTCGAGGGCGCCCAGCACGGCCTCGCCAACACGACCTTCATGCGGGAGCAGCTGCAGTGGTTCGCGAAGTTCCCGCTGTAGGCTGCCGCGGACTATGGTGCCTTGGGATATAATTATTTCGGATTTACGCAATCTTTTTGTTGACAAGGGTCAGACCCGGTGCTATATTATCAATGTTCGCAAGAACACGCACCATTAGCTCAGTTGGTAGAGCACCTGACTCTTAATCAGGGTGCCCAGGGTTCGAGTCCCTGATGGTGCACCAAATACCACGAAGGGGGACTTGTCAGAGGACAGGTCCTTTTTCGTATAATAAACGCAAGTCCCCTTCAGGGACTCGGACCCGAAAGGGCGTGAAGGTCCGGCGGAGCTCGCGCTCATCGATCCCAAAGACAG
>JAEEIC010000069.1 GCA_016281165.1 Bacillota bacterium
ACTCAAGGCCCAGCTTCTTAAAGGACCTTTCCAGGGCGGCCCTGCAGTCTTCGGTCTCGAAGTTCTTGAACCAGACCTTGGTCGTTACGAAGAGCTCCTCCCTTCTGACCAGGCCCTGTTCGAGGGCGGCTTTTATGCCGGCTCCGACGGCCTCTTCATTTCCGTAGTCGTCGGCGGTGTCGATGAGGCGGTATCCGGCCCTGATCGCTTCGAGGACGCAGCTCTCGCAGAGCGCGTCTTTCAGCTTGTAGGTCCCCAGGCCCAGGACGGGCATCTTCACACCGTTGTTCAGAGTTATCGTCATCATGGCGGGCCTCCCGGGCTAAAACTTCTCTTCGCGGATCTTTTCGTGATGCAGTTCTTCCCTGGTGTAGGCGGGCTTCTCCTCAGCGGGGACGCCCAGAGAGAGGAAGGCCAGCAGCTTATAATTCTCCGGATAGCCCAGCAGGTCTCTGGCGTTCTCGTCAGATGTCCTGCCGTCCTCGCCGAAGCGGTTGCGGCCCTGTATCCAGCAGCTCCCCAGGCCCATGGCGTGGGCGGACAGGTGCAGGTTGGTCATGACGATGGAGCAGTCCTCGATCCAGGTGTCCGAGAGCTCGCTGTCGCCGATTACGACGATGCCGACCGGAGCTTCGGCCAGCAGCCTTCCGGCGCCCTGGCGGCAGAGGGCCAGCTTCTTCAGGGTCTCTTTGTCTTGTATGACGATGATCTCCCAGGGCCTCTTGCCCCTGCCGGTGGCGGAGCTGAGGGCGGCGTCCAGGACGGCCCGCAGCTTTTCGGGGCAGACCGGCTCGTCCTTGTACTTTCTGATGCTCCTTCTCGAGAGCATGATGTCGAGCATGTCCACGGTGATATCCTCCTTATGTTATATAACGCATGTTACGATAACGTGAGAGCTTGAGTTTCCAAGGTCTGTGCCGATCCCGGGCCCGAACGGCCGGGCCCGCGCTGTTGGGCTCCCGCCGCTAATCCTTGCTGGGCAGCAGGGTGCTTATCGTGCCGACGAAGCTGGAAAGAGGCATGGTCTGCAGGGTGACCTTGCCCGGACCGGTGACCACGGTGTTGAAGAAGCCTTCGCCGCCGAGCAGCGCGTTCTTGACGCCTTTGACGGTCACGATGTCCATCGAGCAGCTCGCGTCCATGATGGCGAGATTGCCGGTGTCGACGATCAGCTGCTGTCCGGCCTGCAGCTCGTATTCCACCGCCGAGCCGTCGATCTCAAGGAAGGCGATGCCTCTGCCGCTGATCTTCTGCATGATGAAGCCCTCGCCCCCGAGGAAGCCCGCGCCGGCCTTCTTCTGGAAGAAGGTGGAGAGCTCCACGCCCGAGGTGGACGCGAGGAAGGCGCTCTTCTGGGCGATGACGGGCCTGTCCGGTGTGATCTCCACGGCGAGAAGGCTGCCGGGGAACTTGGACGCGAAGGCGATCATGCCCGGGCCGCGCTGCGCGGTGTATATGTTCTGGAAGATGGACTCGCCGCTGAACAGCCTGCCGAAGGCCTTGCCTATGCTGCCGCCGCCGCTGGTCTTCATCTCCATGTTGGGGCTCATCCATACCATGGACCCGCTCTCGGTGATCATCGATTCTCCCGCTTCGAGCTCGCAGATGACTACGGGCATCGGTTCGCCCTGGATCTTGTAATTCATTCAGTACCTCCCGGTCAAAAATAGAAAAATGATCTGGATGTCAGGCTCCTTCGCCTGCCATACCGCAAAAAACCGGGTCCCGCGAAGGACCCGGCATAAAGACGCGTACTACTGCTTGTTCTGGATGTGGACGTCCATCTGGGGATAGGGGATGGCGATGCCGGCCTGGGTCAGCACGCCCTTGAGAGCGGTCTGCAGGTCGAACTTGACGCCCCAGTAATCGGCGCCGTTGCACCAGGCCCTCATCTCGAGCTCCACCGCGCTGTGATCGTATTTGACGACCTCGCAGAAGACCGCGGGATCCTTGAGCACTCTGGGATCGCTGTTGATGAAGTCGGTGATGACCTTCCTGGCGTACTCGATGTCGGTGTTGTAAGCCACGCCGATCTGCATGTCGACCCTTCTGGTGTCCTTCTTGGAGACGTTGGTGATGGCGGCTCCGGTGATCTGGCCGTTGGGGACGATGATGACTCTGTTGTCCACGGTGACGAGGGTGGTGGCCATCAGGTCGATGCTCTCGACGAAGCCCTCGCCGCCGCCGCAGGCGACGTAATCGCCCTTCTTGAAGGGCTTGTTGATCATGATCAGTATGCCGCTGGCGAAGTTGGAAAGGGAACCCTGCAGAGCCAGGGCGACAGCGGCGCCGGCCGCCGCGAAGACGGTCAGCAGGCTGGAGGCGTTGAAGCCGAAGACGGTCATGATGGCGATGAGTATCTCAGCCCAGCAGATGACCTTGATCACGTTGGCGATGAACTTGTGGAGCATGGGGTCGAGGCTGGTCTTGTCCAGAGCCTTCTCGACGGCCTTGAGGACGAGCCCGATCGCCCATTTGCCCAGTATGTAGATGATCAGGGCCTTTAAGATCTTAAGACCCAGAGCGGTTAGAGATGCGATAGAAAACATTGTACCCATATAAAGATCCTCCTTTGCTTTATGTACCGCGCGGGCCGTCGATAAAGACGATATTCCGGTCCGCGTTGATGATCCCGGCCGTAATGAAATGATCGCGGCTGTTATAACGCGTATATTATACACCCTGCGGGGATCTTTTGCCATAACAGTTTACTGAAGTTGAGACGGCTCGGTCCCGCTGCGGCAGTCGTCTGTCCTGTCGCACCCTGCCGGCCCCGCTCCGCCGCGCCCTTGATCGATCATTTTTCAGCTTTTATCGAGCGAGAAAATCGTTTATTATATCTTTATTGCTGCACGGCGCGGGCCAAGGTCCCGTGTTCGGCGAAAGGATATCCACCTGATGAAAAAAGTTATCGCATCCATTTTCAACGCGGCCATGTCGGTCCTGCTCGGGATCGCCGCGGTGTACATGCTCTCGTTCTTGAACATGGTGCCGCGCTCCATGCAGGTCGACCTGCCTCATTACATGTATCCCGATATCATGCCGGCCTCTGGGACATACGCCTATGACGCCGAGAAGGCCAGGGAACGGCTGAAGCTGAAGTTCCGGCGTCAGCTGACAGAAATGGGCATCATCGAGGAGGAGAAGCCCGAGCCCTACGTCCCGACGCCCAGGGCGGAAGCGGGGAGCCGCC
>JAEEIC010000070.1 GCA_016281165.1 Bacillota bacterium
GACAAGCCTCACAACATGTACATGCAGACCGCGGTCAACACCGGCGGGATCTCGCTCCTGGCCTTCATCGCCATGATAGGCTGGGTGCTGGCCGACTGCCTCAAGCACAGCTGCCGCATGAGGGGCCTCAGGCCTCTCGCCGAATACGTCGGCAGCGGCATCTTCCTGGGGCTCGCCGCCTTCGCCGTGACAGGCTTCTTCAACGACACCACCGTCAGCACCTCGCCCCTCTTCTACAGCATGCTGGGCCTGGGCTTCGCCTGCAACAGGATAGTCGAGGAGGCGGAAAAGGAAGCGCCCGCGGAAGCCGCCGCGGAAAGCGCCGAAGCCGCCGCAGCGCCCGCCGCGCGGGAGGGCCTGGGCTGATGAAGAAGCTCGCCCTGGGCACCGCGAGGCTCGCCGCCCTGATGACCGTGATGACCGCCTGCTCGAAGCTCCTGGGCTTCGTGCGGGAGATGGTCCTCGCCAATTATTTCGGCGCGGGGACGGTCACGGACGCCTACGTCATGGCCCAGTCCATCCCCAACAACCTCATGGCGGCCATGATCAGCGCCGTGGGGACCTCCTTCATGCCCGGTTTTTCGGCCAAGCTGGAAAAGGACGGCAAAAAAGCGGCCGATCTCTTCACCAGCCAGCTGGTCAATCTGCAGCTGCTGATAGTGGCTGCCGTGGTCCTTTTTGGCTGCCTCTTCGCCCGCCCGCTGGTCTCGGTCTTCGCTCCCGGCTTTTCCGCCGATACCGCCGCGCTCACGGTCTGGTATCTGCGCTTCGCCTTCTTCATCCTCTTCTTCAGCGTGCTCACCTACATCTTCGGCGCCTGGCTGAACTATAAAGGGATATTCCTGCCCCAGACCGTCTACGCGGTCTGCGCCAATCTGGTCCTCATCGCCGTCGTCATCGTCAGCGCGAAGAGCGACAGGAGGCTGCTCATACTGGGGCCCGTGGCCGCGGCCGCGGTGAGCGGGATCCCGCACCTGCTGAAGGCGAGGAAGGAGGGCTTCGTCTACAGCCCCGAGGTCTCCTTAAACAGGGACGTGAGGGAAGTCGCCTCGCTGGCCGTCCCCGTCTTCATCGGCGGCTACGTGAACCAGATCAACCTCGCCATCGACAGGATACTGGCCTCCGGCCTCGCCGAGGGCAGGGTCTCGGCCCTCAATTACGCCAATCAGCTGGTCACCGCCATCACGGCCCTCTCCGTCACCATCTTCGTCACCATACTGTACCCCAGGCTCAACATGGCCTTCGTGCAGAAAGATAACGAGCGCCTGAGCTACCTCGCGGACAGGGGCATAAGGCTCATCTGGATACTGATGGTGCCGGCCTCGCTGGGCCTCATCTGCTACTCGCGGGACATCATCAGGGTCCTCTTCGAGAGGGGAGCCTTCGAGGCGCAGGCGACCGGCCTCACCTCTTCGGCCCTCGCCTTCTACGCCCCGGGCCTCGCCTTCCTCTCCCTCAACACCCTCATCACCAAGATCTACTACTCGATGCACGACACGAAGACGGCGGTCAAGTGCTCGGCCCTGAGCGTACTGCTCAACATCGTCCTCAACCTCATGCTGGTGGGGCCCATGGGGCACGCGGGACTGGCCCTGGCGACCAGTATCTCGCACATGGCCAACACCGCCCTGCTCTGCTTTACCTTCAGAAGGAGATATCCTTCGGTGAAGCTCATATCGTCCTTCAGGACCCCGGTCCTGGTGCTGGTCCTCTCCGTCCTCGCGGTGGGAGCCTCGAGACTGCTCTACAAAGCCCTCGGGAGCGGTCTTCTCAAGCTCGCGCTCTGCTGCGGCCTGGCGGCCCTCATCTATCTGGCCCTGCTCAGGCTCTTCCGCTTCGAGGACATCGGCCTTCTTAAGCAGCTCGTAAAGGGCAAAAAAGAGGGATAAGGCGCGCAAAGCCCGCTTTCCGGGCCCTTTGGCGGCGCCGGAACGGCAGAATTCACAATTTTTTTACTGACAAAACACCTTCATATGGGTATAATATTTTAACGTATTTTTAAGAGCCGCGAAAAGGCCGCCCTTAACGCCTTCTTCAGGGGATGAACGGCGGGGCCGCCGCAGGGGACAGGGGAAACATCCCCGCGCGCTTTTATTCAAAAGGGAATATCCGGGTAACACCAATGACAAAAGAGACAAAAGAGAGAAAGAAAAAACTGGGGCCGGGAAGGCTTGCTCTGCTCGCCCTGCTCGTCTTTGCCGCCGTGACGGCGGTGGTGGCTCTCACGGACGGGAAGTCCGCGCCCGCGCCCGCGGAGCCGGTACAGACCCAGACGGATGAGCCTCTGGTCGATCCCAAGACCGGCGAGATAGAGGTCTTTGAGCAGGACGAGATAGACGAGAGGCTCTCCCAGGACATGATGCCCATCGTCGTGGACGAGAACAGCCCCTTCTACGAGGTCTTCTCCGGTCAGGACAGGGTCAACGTGCTGCTTCTGGGCGTCGCCGACCTCATGAGCGACACCATCATGGTCGCCAGCTACGATATGGAGAACCAGGAGGTCTCCATCATCTCCATACCCCGCGACACCTATTATTTCCGAAGGAAGACCGACAACGAGGCGGAGAACAAGATCAACTGCATCTACCGCGTCTATTACAACCGGGTCAAGGAGAACCAGCCCAAGGCCGGAGCCGAGGCGGTCGCCGCGGCGGCCTCCGACATACTCTACGGCATGCCCATCCACTGCTACGCCATCGTCGAGTATGAGGACGTCAAGAACATCATGGACGTCATCGGCGGAGTCGAGGTGCACATCCCCTTCCACATGAAGTACGACGACACCACCAAGGGCAAGGAGCTTCACATCGACATACCCGCGGGCGATCAGATCATAGATTCGAGCAACGTCGTCGAGTTCCTGAGGTTCAGGCACACCAATCCCTGGTTCGCCTCCCAGGGCTACAAGAGCTACTACGGCGGCGACATCCAGAGGACCGAGGTCCAGAGGGAGTTCGTCTCCAAGGTCCTGTCCGAGTGCTTAAAGCGCGGCAATCTGCTCAAGGTCGTCAAGTTCTGCGTCGAGAACATCGATCACAACATCACTCTGACCACCGGCTTCAAGGTCGCCAAGAAGGCCATGAAGGGCCTCTCGGCCGAGAACATCCACATGTACTCCATGCCCGGCACCGACACCACCATCGGCGGCCTCTCGTTCTGGAAGGTCGACAAGGACGGAGTCTACAGCATGCTCGAGGAGATCTACGGCCTGAAGGAGGCTGAGGAGGCGCCCGAGGGCGAGGCCTCGTCAGGGCAGAAGGAGGGTCAATGAGGAAACGCGAAAAGACCCGAAGGCCCGCCGTCCTTCTTCTACTGCTGTTGATAGCGGCGGCTCTGAGCGCGCCTGTCTTCGCGGAGGCGGGCTTCACCGACGTCCCCGAAGGCTACTGGGGCATTCCCTACATAGAACTGGCCAAAGAGACCGGCCTCATCGAGGGCTATGTGCAGGATGACGGCACGGCGGAGTTCAGGCCCGAAAGATATGTGACCAAGCAGGAGTGCCTGGTCATGCTCTACAACACTTTGCAGCTGGCCTCAGCCCTTGAGGACGAGACCGGCGACTTCGTTCTCAGCGATTTTTACGCGGATCACGAGCCCGTGAGCGGGGAGCCCCTGGGCATCCCTCTCTGGGCCAGAGAATATGTGTCTTACGCCCTCGATCAGGGCATTTGCGATAAGGAAGATTTTTCGGTCGAAGCAGATCCGGACGGCAGGTCCGGAGGGTATTCGTATGCCAGCCGCGAGCTGATAGCCAAGTGGACCGCGAGGGCCCTGGGCTGCGAGGAAGCGGCCTTCTTCCCCCTGGTCTACAGCGACGCCGATGAAGCGGATCCCGCCCTGAGGCCTTATATCGACGCCCTCTACAGGCACGGCATCATGCAGGGCAGCGGCGGCGCCTTCCATCCCAAGAGCGGAGTCAAGCGCGCGGAGATGGCGACCGTCTGCACCAGGCTCTTGGGCGTCGCCGCCGACGAAGAGGTCGGCGTCGTCACCGACAGGGGCATGATAGGGGAGGACGGCAGCGTCGCTCCCGGCGGGACGCTCTACGACAGGGAAGGCTATCTTTCTTCTCTCAAGCTCTCCGACAAGGTCGTGAGCTTCAGGGCTCCCCTGACTCTGGCCGACGGGGAGAACAGGCTGCTGGGCTTTGAGCGGGACGGGGAAGAGGTCATATACCAGGCCTCCCCGGAGCTCGTGCTGCTGCTGGACGGAAAGCCGGTGAGCTACGCGACTCTCGCCAGCTGGCAGGGCGCCGAGGTCGGCGTATATTGGTACTTCGCGGGCGAGCCCGCCCTGATCATACAGACCGCGCCCACGGTGCAGGAGGGCTATATCAAGGACGTTAAGGACTTCAAAGATCACAGGCTGGTCACCGTCGATATCGGCGGCGGGATCCTGGCCGATTACGTCCTCACCTCGTCTTCCCTGACCCAGGGGGACATAAAAAAGAACCGCAGCTGCCGGTTCATAGCCGACGGCATAGAGATACTTGAAATGAGGTAATTATGGAACTGGATCTGCTTCGAGAGAAAAAGGTCGCCGAGCTCAGGGAGATAGGAAAGGCCCTGAAGATACCCGGCGCGGCCGCCATGAAAAAGAAGGAGCTTCTCGATACGCTCATAAAGATGGCGGTGGAGGCCGAGGCTCAGGAGGCCGAAAGGCTCAGGAACGAAGAGCAGAAGAACGGGCCCGAAGAGCCCGCCCCCGAAGAGAAGGGCGCCGAAAAGCCGGCTCCCAAAAAGAGGGGCAGAAAGCCCAAAGCGGCCCGGCCCGACGCGGAGGCTGACGCGAAGGGACCGGCAAAGGAGGCTGCGAGCGAAGAGCCCGCGGATAAAGCGGCCGAAGAGGCGCCCGCGGAGAAAGCGGCTGAAGAAAAGCCCGCGGAGGAACCGGTGAAGGAAGCCCCCGCGAAGGAGGAAGCGGTCCAGCCCGCGCCGTCCAGAAAGAGGGGCAGGCCCAGGAAGAAGACCGAGACCGCGTCCGAAGCCGGCGCCGAACGCATGATAGTCAAGATCGAAAAGACCGGAGAGCCCGCAGCGGCTCCCGCGGCTCCCCGCGCGGCGGAGGCGGCGGAAGCGAAGCCCGCCGAGGAAAAGCCCCGGGAGCAGTCCCAGCCCGCGGAGCAGAACGCCGAAGGCGAGGGCAAAAAGACCGAGGGAGAGCGTCCGAAGAGGGTCTACGAGCTCAAGGAAGGGCGCTTCGAGACCAGGGGAGTGCTCGAGGTCGTCGAGCAGGGCTACGGCTTCCTGCGTTTCGAGAACTTCATGACCTCCGATCAGGACATCTTCGTCAACCAAATCCAGATACGCCGCTTCAACCTCAAGACCGGCGACATGATAGAGTGCATCGCCAGGCCCGCCGCGGAGGGCGACCGCTTCGGCGCCCTGCTGTTCGTGAAGACAGTCAACGGCGACGAGCCGGGAAGGGCCATAAAGAGGAAGGATTTCTCCGAGCTCACTCCCATATACCCCGACAGGCGCATAGTGCTCGAAAAGGGCAGCGCCGCCCTCTCCATGAGGATGACCGACCTGGTCGCCCCCATCGGCTTCGGCCAGAGAGGCCTCATCGTCGCGCCCCCCAAGGCCGGCAAGACCACGATCTTAAAGCAGATCGCCCAGAGCATAGAGAAGCAGGGCCTGGACGCCGAGCTCATAGTGCTGCTGATAGACGAGCGCCCGGAGGAAGTCACCGACATGAAGCGCTCCATAAACGGCGAGGTCATTTATTCGACCTTCGACGAGCAGCCCCAGCACCACGTAAAGGTGGCGGAGATGGTCCTGGCGAGGGCCCAGAGGCTGGTGGAGCACGGGAAAGACGTAATCATACTCCTCGACTCCATCACCAGGCTCTCCAGAGCCTACAACCTGGTCGAGCCCCCTTCGGGCAGGACCCTCTCGGGAGGCCTCGATCCCGCCGCCCTCTACAAGCCCAAGAAATTCTTCGGCGCCGCCCGCAACATGGAGGAAGGCGGCAGCATCACCATACTGGCCACAGCCCTCATCGAGACCGGCTCCCGCATGGACGACATGATATTCGAGGAATTCAAGGGCACCGGCAATATGGAGCTGCACCTCGACCGCAAGCTCTCCGAGAAGAGGATCTTCCCCGCCATCAACCTCAACAAATCGGGCACCCGCCGCGAGGACATGCTCATGAGCTCCGACGAGCTCGAGGCCGTGTGGATGATGAGGAGGGCCGTGGCCGACATGGGCATACAGGACGCGACCGAGAAGATCGTCTTCGAGCTCGTCCACACCAGAAAGAACGCCGACTTCATCGAGCGCTTCAGAAAGATAAGGCTGTAGCCCGGCAGCGGGCCGCGGCCGCGTAAGATATAAATGGATCTTGACAGGATATTCATGAAAAACGCCTCCCCCACCAAGGTGGGCGGCCAGGCCATACTCGAAGGGCTGATGATGCAGGGCTCCAGAGCCCTCGCCATCGCCATGCGCGAGCCCTGCGGCGACATCCATCTCACGGTGGAGCCTCTGCCGGCTCCCGCGAAGTGGAAGAAATGGCCCGTCATCAGGGGAGTCATGTCCTTTGTGAGCAGCCTCACCCGCGGGACCCGCATACTCCTCTACTCGGCGGAGATACTGGAGAAGCTCGACAAGGAGCAGGGCGAAGGCGCGCGGGGGGCGGAGGAGGAAAAGGACAAGCTCACCCTCTTCCTCGAGAAGCGCCTGGGCGAAAAGGGCGCCGAGAACGCGATGCTCTACGCTTCCGTGGCGGTCTCGATAATAATGACCGTGGGCCTCTTCATCATACTGCCGACCCTGCTCATGAGCCTGCTCAAAAAGGCGGGGCTCGAGAACGTGGTGCTGCTCAACCTCTGCGAGGGCCTGCTGAGGATATGTATGTTCGTGATCTACGTGCTGGCCATCTCCCGCATGAAGGAGATCCACCGCGTCTTCCAGTACCACGGGGCGGAGCACAAGACCATACACTGCTACGAGAACGGTCTCGAGCTGACGCCGGAGAACGCGCAGAGCTTCTACACCCTGCATCCCCGCTGCGGCACCAGCTTCATGATGTTCGTCATGGTCATCTCCCTGCTGGTCTTCTCGCTCCTCGGCTGGCCCGGGGTCGTGCAGCGCATAGTTTCGAGGCTGCTGCTGATACCGGTGGTCGCGGGACTCTCATACGAGCTGCTGCAGTGGACCGGCCGCCACAACAGCGGGTTGGTGCGGGCGCTGAGCCTGCCCGGCATCATGCTGCAAAAGCTCACCACCGCCGAGCC
>JAEEIC010000071.1 GCA_016281165.1 Bacillota bacterium
CCCTGCTGCGCATGATAGCGGGAGAGCTGGAGCCGGACAGCGGCGCGATAGAAAGAGGCGAGACCGTAAAGATAGGCTATTTCTCGCAGGAGACGAAGGACCCCGACCCCGGCATGAGGCTCATCAAATACGTGGAGAACGTGGCTCTCAACGTGAGGACCGACGAGGGCTGGCTCTCGGCCTCGCAGATGCTGGAGCGCTTCCTCTTTCCCGCCTACATACATTCGATGGAGATAGGAAGGCTCTCGGGAGGCGAAAGGAGAAGGCTCGCGCTGCTCACCGTCCTCATGCGGGCCCCCAATGTGCTCCTGCTGGACGAGCCCACCAACGACCTCGACATCGAGACCCTGACCGTCCTCGAGGACTATCTGGACGATTTTCAGGGCGCGGTGATCGCGGCCTCCCACGACAGATACTTCCTGGACAGACTGGCGGTCAAGAGCTTCGTCTTCACCGATGGCGGGACCGTGGAGCAGTTCACCGGCGGCTACAGCAGCGCCATGAACGCCCTGGACCGCAGAGCGGGAGAGGCGCAGGCGGAAGCGGCGCGCAAGCCGGCAAAAAGCGTCCGTTCAGAGGAGCAGAGCCCCGCTCCCCGCGAAAGGAACCGTTCTCTCCGCATGAGCTACAACGAGCAGCGGGAGTTCGCCGGCATAGAGGACGAGATCGCGGCCCTGGAGGAGGAGCTCGAAAACACCTCCGCCCTGATAGAGGCGAGCGCCCTCGATTACAGCCGCCTGATGGAGCTCGGAGCGAAGAAGGAAGAGCTCGAGCGAAAGCTCACGGAAAGGATGGAGCGCTGGGAATACCTCAGCGAGCTCGACGAGAAGATAAAGGCGCAGAAGAAGTGACGCCGCCCGCGCGGAAAGAGCCGGCCGGCTCCCGGCCTTGCCGAAAGCTCCGCGAAGTGTTAAGATAGGCTCCGAAAGAAGGAGAAAGATATGCGCGAATCCATCGTGATACACGAATCCGCCGAGGATTACCTCGAGATGATGCTCATGCTCAAGGAGAGCAAGGGGTATATAAGGTCCATAGACGTCGCCGCGGGGCTGGGAGTCACCAAGCCCAGCGTCTCTTACGCGGTGAGGAAGCTCAGGGAGAAGGGCTACGTGACCGCGGCCGAGGACAATTCCATCGAGCTCACCGAGCAGGGCCTGGAGATCGCCAGGAAGATGCTCGATCGCCACAACGCCATCACCAGCATACTGATGCAGCTGGGAGTCAGCGAGGACACCGCCTGCGAGGACGCCTGCCGCATAGAGCACGACCTCAGCGACGAGAGCTACGAGGCCATCATAAAGGCCATGGGCGGCAGCGTGAAGACTCTGCACACCCATCACTCCCATATATTCACCGAGAACGAATAAGTCCGCTGCGGGACCTTTACGGCCCTTACGCGGCCTGTCCGCGTAAATATCGATAAAAAGTCCGCGAAAGCCGTAAGCCTTCGCGGACCTCGTTTTTATCCGGGGGCCTTGCGCCCTCTTTTTTTATTTCCCGACTCTCAACGCGTCGATGCCGGTCTTGTGACCGTTGAGATCGAAGACCTCGAGGTCTTCTCCCTTCACGATGTCGTCGGCCAGGGTCTCGCTGCAGATGAAGTCCTTGAAGAGGCCGACAGCCTTCTCCACCGCCTCGTCCGCGCTTATGCTGATGATTATGCGGTCCATCATCTCGAAGTCCTTCTGCTTTCTCATCTGCTGGACCTTGGAGATGAGTTCTCTCGCCAGACCTTCGCCGGCCAGCTCTTCGGTGACCTCGGTATCGAGTATCACGCACAGACCGTTCTCCAGGGCGGCGGTGAAGCCTTCCTTGGCGGAGACCGATACGCTGACCATCTCGGGGCTGATCTCGGTGATCTCGCCGCCCAGATCGAGCATGAGCTTTCCGCTGTTCTCGAGCTCCTGCAGCACGGCCTTGGGATCAGCCTTGGCGATCGCGCCGCCGAAGGCCTTGATCTTCTTGCCCAGAGCGGGCCCCGCGACCTTGAAGTCGGGCTTGAGCGAGTAATTGAGATAGGTGTCCATATCCTTCTCGAAGACCACGTTCTTGACGTTGAGCTCTTCCTTGATGAGGCCGGACATATATTCGATCTCGTCCTGATACTTGCCGTCGATCAGAAGCTCGGACAGGGGCTGACGCACCTTGATGCGGGTCTTTTCCCTGATGCCGCGGGCCATGGTCACGATCGATCTCACCAGACCCATGCGCTCCTCGAGCTCAAGGTCGATGAGGCTCTCGTCGCAGACCGGGTATTTGGCCAGATGGACGGATTCGTCGCCGGTGAGGTCGGTGTAGATCTCCTCGGTTATGAAGGGAGCGAAGGGGGCCATGAGCCTGGCGAGGCCCGTGAGCAGCTCGTAGGTCGTGGCGTAGACGCTCTGCTTGTCCTCGTCCATCCCCTCGGCGTAGAACCTTCTCCTGGCCCTTCTGATGTACCAGTTGGAGAGGTCTTCGTTGACGAAGTCCTGGATGGCCCTGACGCTCTTGTTGTGGTCGTAATGCTCCATGGCGTCGGTCACGGCCTTTACGAGGCTGTTCCACCTGGAGAGTATCCAGCGGTCGAGCTCGGGGCGCCTGGCGTATTCGACGAAGCACTTCGAGGCGTCTATATCGTCGTTGTTGGCGTAAAGGATGAAGAAGTTGTATACGTTCCTGAGAGTTCCGAAGAACTTGCCCTGGACGTCGATGAGGCCCTCCTCGTCGAACTTGGTGGGGACCCAGACCGGCGAGACGTACATCAGGTACCAGCGGGTGGCGTCGGCTCCGTACTTGTCGAAGAGCGTGAAGGGATCGACGGTATTGCCCTTGGACTTGGACATCTTCTTGCCCTCCTTGTCGACGACCAGGTCGTTGACGAGGACGTTCTTGTAGGGGGCTTTGCCCTTGATGAAGGTGGAGATGGCCATCAGGGAGTAGAACCAGCCTCTGGTCTGGTCTATGCCCTCGCAGATGAAGTCAGCGGGGAAGTACTCGGTATCGAACTCCTCCTTATGCTCGAAGGGATAATGCCTCTGGGCGAAGGGCATGGCGCCGCTGTCGAACCAGCAGTCCATGACCTCGGGGATGCGGCTCATGGTGTGCCCGCAGTCGGGGCAGGCGATGTGCACGTCGTCGACGTACGGGCGGTGCAGCTCGATGTTTTCGTCGATGTCCTCGATGGCGAGCTCCTTGAGCTCTTTGCGGCTGCCCACGCAGATGAGCTTGCCGCAGTCCGGGCAGCGCCAGATGGGGATCGGGGTGCCCCAGTAGCGGTTCCTGGAGATGGCCCAGTCCTTGACGTCGGCGATCCAGTTGCCGAAGCGGCCTTCGCCCACGAAATCGGGCCACCAGTTGACGGAATCGTTGTTCGCGACCAGCTGGTCCCTCAGAGCGGTCATCTTGATGTACCAGGAGGGCTTGGCGTAGTAGACGAGCGGGGTGCCGCAGCGCCAGCAGTGCGGATAGTTGTGCTCGAGCTTCTCCCTGGCGTAGATCTTGTCTTCGGCGGCGAGCCACTTGATGATGTCGACGTCGAGGCCGTCCTCCATGATGAAGCGTCCGGCCCAGGGAGTCTCGGTGTACTTGCCCTCTTCGTCCACGGGGTTGAGGACGGGCAGATGATACTTGAGTCCGCAGTTGTAGTCGTCCTCGCCGAAGGCGGGGGCGGTGTGGACGATGCCGGTACCGTCTTCGGTGCTGACGTAGTCCATGCAGCAGACGTAGAAGGCCTTGCCCTTGACCTGGCAGAAGGGCATCAGCTGTTCATATTCCATGTATTCGAGGTCTTTGCCCTTCATCTCGGCGACGATCTTATATTCGCCCTTCGGGGAGAGGACCTTGTCGGCCAGAGCCTTGCCCACATAGTAGAACTTTCCGTCCTGCTCGGCCTTGACGTAATCGAGCTCCGGTCCCACGACCAGGGCCACGTTGGCGGCCAGGGTCCAGGCGGTGGTGGTCCAGGCGAGGAAATAGGTGTTCTCTTCGTTCTTGGCCTTGAAGGGAACGGTCAGGGTGTTGACCTTGACCATCCTGTAGCCCTGGGCGACCTCGTGGGAAGCGAGGCCGGTCCCGCAGCGGGGGCAGTAGGGAAGGATCTTGTGCCCTTCGTAGATGAGGCCCGCGTCGAAGAACTCCTTGAGTATCCACCAGCCGGTCTCGATGTAGTTATTGTCAAGGGTGATGTAGGGATCGTCCATGTTGATGAGATAGCCCATGCGGTGGGTCATCTCGCGCCAGAGCTTCTCGTACGAAAAGACGGAAGCCTTGCACTTCTCGTTGAATTCCCTGATCCCGTATTTTTCTATGTCCTGCTTGCCGGAAAATCCCAGCTGCTTTTCGACTTCGATCTCCACGGGCAGTCCGTGGGTGTCCCAGCCGGCTTTCCTGCTGACCTTGTAGCCCTGCATGGTCTTGTAGCGGCAGACGGAATCCTTTAAGGTCCTGGCCATCACGTGATGGATGCCGGGCTTGCCGTTGGCCGTGGGAGGGCCTTCATAGAAGAGGAAATTGGGCGCCCCTTCCCTCTCGCTGACGCATTTTTCGAGGAGCTTCTCTTCTTCCCATCTGTCCGCCTGCTCGAGCTGGACCTGGGCTATGGGCTTGTCTGAAAGATTCTTGTACATGAA
>JAEEIC010000072.1 GCA_016281165.1 Bacillota bacterium
CCGTAGACGATCTGCAGGAAGAGCTCTCTCATGGCGGTGTTGATGGCGTCGCACACGAGGTCGGTGTTGAGGGCTTCAAGTATGGTCTTGCCGATGAGTATCTCGGAAGCCATGGCGGCGGAATGAGTCATGCCGGAGCAGCCCAGAGTCTCTACGAGGGCTTCCTGGATGATGCCGTCCTTGACGTTGAGGGTGAGCTTGCAGGCTCCCTGCTGGGGGGCGCACCAGCCGACTCCGTGAGTCAGACCGCTGATGTCGCTGATCTCCTTGGCCTGTACCCACTTGCCTTCTTCGGGGATGGGAGCAGGGCCGTGATATGCGCCCTTGGCGACCGGGCACATGTGCTGAACTTCTGCTGAATAGATCATGGTAAATCACTCCATTTCATTTATGATCGCCGAAAGACCGCCTTCCAGGGAGGTCCCCGGCAAGCGAAGCTGTTGCTTTTATGCGGCATGCCGCATACACAATTATTTTATCGGTAAAAGCCTTATCCGTCAAGGCGGAAAGACCGCCGGCGGCCGGGAATCTTTCGTCAAAACAAACAAGTATCTTATTGATAATGCGACGCGCCGATATATAATGGATTATCCCTTTATCCTTAATCTTTTGTCAATGCATCGGAGGTATTTATCATGAAAGACGCGCTCGATAAGCGTTTCCTCGTCTCGGAACGCAAAAGCTCGCTGAGCACCGAAGTACTGGCGGGTCTCACCACATTCGCGACTATGTCCTATATCCTCGCGGTCCAGCCGGCCATCATGGCCGACGCCGGGATGGATCCTCTGGGCGTATTCGCCGCCACCGCCATCGTCTCCGCCCTCGTCACCATCGCCATGGGCATCATCAGCAACGCCCCCCTGGCCCTGGCTCCCGGCATGGGCGACAACGCCCTCGTGGCCTACACCCTGGTCGGCATGGGCATCGCCACCTGGCAGACCTGCATGGGCATGATGGTCTTCACCGGCGGAGTCTTCCTGCTGCTCAGCTGCTTCAAGGTCAGGGAGAAGCTGGCCGATTACCTGCCCAAGAGCATCAAATTCGGCCTCACCGCGACCCTGGGCATCTTCCTCTTCCAGATAGGCATCTCCAATACCGGCCTTCTGCAGCCCGCGAACGCCGGCTGGGGCGATTTTCATGATCCCAACATCAGGCTCACCCTTTACGGCCTGATCATCGCCCTGGTGCTCAACTTCATCCGCATCGACGTCAACGGCAGGGAGTACAAGATCCGCGGCTCCATGCTCATCGCCATCATCCTGACTACCATAGTCGGCGCCTTCATGGGCCTGGTCCACGTGGATCCGGGCAACGGCCTCTCCACCACCTTCGCCGCCCTGGGCAACGTGGCCTTCAAGGCTGACGTGGCCAGCATCTTCCAGGCCAAGTACATCCCGTACATACTGATATTCCTCATCGGCGATTTCACCTCCACCATGGGTACCGCCCTCGGCGCGGGCCACAAGGCCGGCCTCATGGACGAGAACGGCAATATGCCCATGCTGGGCAAGATCTTCCTCGTGGACGCCGCCGGCACCGTGATCGGCGCCTCCATGGGCGTCACCGTCGTGACCTCCTACGCCGAATCCGCCGCGGGCGTCGAGGCGGGCGGCCGCACCGGCCTCACCTCCCTCACCACCGGCGCTCTCTTCGTGATCTCGCTGATCTTCGCCCCGCTCTTCGTCGCCATCCCCTCCGCCGCCACCGGCCCGGTCCTGCTCATGATAGGCATCTCCTGCATGCAGGAGCTCAGGACCCTGGAGTTCGACCTCGTCAACTGGACCCCGGTCTGCATGATGATCTGCTTCACTGCCTTCGCCGATATGGCGACCGGCGTCACCGTCGGCCTCTTTACCGACATCCTCGTCCGCCTCGTCCACTACGGCTTCAAGAAGGACCACAGGAAGGAGGACATGCCCAGCGTCGCCACCGTCATCCTGGCCCTGCTCATGGGCCTGCAGTTCGTTCTGTAGGGAGGAGCGTATCCTATGATCAATGTTATGAAAAAAGACCGTTCCCGTCTGACCGCCGCCGCCATGGGCAGGAGGTCCTGCGACCTCTCCATCGAGAACGGCAGGCTGGTCAACGTCTTCACCGGCGAGATATACGAAGCTTCCGTCGACATACTCGACGGAGTGGTGGTCCGCGTCAGAGAGAGGGGCGAAAAGTCCTCCATCGCCTCCGCCGCGGTCATAGACGCGGGCGGGCGCTACCTGGTGCCCGGCTTCGTCGACACCCACCTGCACGTGGAATCCAGCCTCATGGTCCCCGAGAATTTCGGCAAGGCGGTCTGCGTCTGGGGAACGACCACCGTCATCGCCGATCCCCACGAGATCGCCAACGTCATAGGCGTCGAAGGCGTGGAATATATGCTGAGGAGCGGAAAGGAGCAGCCGATAAGGCTCTATCAGCTGGCCCCCTCCTGCATACCCTCTCTGCCCGGGCTCGAGGAATCCGGAGCCGTCTTCGGGGCGGCGGAGATCGCGAAGCTCCTGGACGAAGAGGACGTGTTGGGCATAGGCGAGGTCATGGACTACTACGGAGTCTCCGACGACGATGAGCGCATGCACGACATCATCGCCGAGGGCGATAAGAGGGGCTGCTTCATTCAGGGCCACGCCCCGACCTTCACCGGCGACAGGCTCTGCTCGTACATCTGCGGCGGCCCCGTGAGCGATCACGAGTGCGTCGGCTTCGACGAGCTCTACGCCAAGCGCCGCATGGGCATGTACATAGACCTGCGCGTCCACAGCAGGGAGCAGGCCCGCTATCTTATGAAGGCTGTCGAACCGGGCATCTTCCAGGACACGGTCGCCATGTGCACCGACGACGTCAACGCCTACAGGCTGCAGCGGCTGGGCTCCCTCAACCGCTCGGTCGCTGACCTCATTCTCGAGGGCATGGACCCGGTCAGGGCCGTCAGATGCGCGACCCTCAACGGGGCGAGGGAATACGGACTTGCCGACGTGGGCGCCATCGCTCCCGCTTATTCCGCCGATATCCAGATCACAGACGACCTGAGCTTTGAGAAGCCCCCTTACATGGTCTTCATGAAGGGCAGGCTCATCGCGCAGGAAGGCAAGTACCTCGGCATGCCGGCGAAGAAGGCGGCCTGCGGGCTCGGCAATACCGTCAACTACGTGGGCATAAAGAGCGGGGACGACTTCAGGATACCCGCCGAAGGAAAGACCAGCCGCAGGGTCATGGTCGTCAACGAGGGCTACGAAGAGAAGACGCCTGTCTTCGAGGAGCTGGCCTGCGAGGGAGGCTTCGCCTCTGTCCCGGCGGAAAGGCTGGGCGAGCTCGACTACATCGCCGTGCTCAACCGCTACGGCAAGGCCAACAAGACCATCGCCCTCTACCGCGGCTTCGGTCTCAAGAGGGGCGCTCTGGCCTCCAGCATCGGCCACGACTGCCACAACATCTGCGTCATGTACGCGGACCCGGACGACGCCTTCACCGCCATAGAGGCCTTAAAGGCCTGCGGGGGCGGGGTGTGCTACGCCGAGGGAGGCGAGGTCAGGGCCCTGCTGGAGCTCCCTGTCGCCGGCCTCATGTCGGACATGCCTCTGGACGACGTCGCCCGCCAGTGCGCCGAGGTGGAGCACGAGATCGCCAGGCAGTGCGGCCTGCAGGAGTTCTCGATCTCGAGCCTCATCTTCTGCACCCTGCCGGTCTTCGAGCGCTATACTCCCACCGACCTGGGCGTGGTCGACGGCCCGGGAAGGAGATTCGTCAAATATATCGACTGACGGCCTTAGTTCGGCCGCGGGCAGATCCGCGAAGAGATCCCGCGGCCGGTCACGGCATCGAAAAAGCTTCCTCCGCCGAAGAGGAAGCTTTTTATCGTCTGATATGCCGCGTTGCTTCCGGCTGTCAGCCCGGGAGCTTTCCCGCGCGTCCAGCCTCCAGGAACCTTCTGATATACAAGGCCAGAGAGAGCAGGAGCAGGGCGCCGCAGACGACCACGATGGCCGCTATCCATCCCCGGCCCATGTCAGGCATCAGGACCAGGGCGGCCATAGAGGCACTGAAGACGACGGTCGAGAGCTTTCCGTACCATTCGGAGCTCATGGCGCCGCCGGTACGGGCCAGCTGCCGGTAACCGAAGTAAAGCTGGGTGAACTCCTTGATTATCAGCAGGACCATCAGGCAGTACAGGGCGGGGTGGGATCTTGCGAGGGCGATCAGCAGGAAGAGCTGGGTCAGCTTGTCCGCCAGGGGGTCCAGGAAGCGGCCGAAGTCGGAGATCTGGCCGAAGCGGCGGGCGACGGCCCCGTCCAGTATATCGGTGATCCAGGATACCGCCATGACGGCCAGGACCCATTTGTACTGCTTGAGGCTGATGAGCCTTACCATCACCGGTATCAGGAGGATGCGGAAGCAGCTCATCAGATTGGGTATCGTCAGGACCTGGTCTTTGGCGAACATGTGATCGGCGCATTCCCTGAACGTCAGCTTTCTTATCTCTTCTGCCGTATCGTCTTTTTTGAGGCTCTTTTCTTTCATATCGTATCCCGGACGCGCAAACAACAACAATGTATTGTAACATCTTTTCACGCGGAGGTGAACATGTATTTTGCGCCGGAGCCTCTTTCGGATCCTGTTTTCGCGCCTCCTCAGCGGCCCGCCCGCAGGGCCTGTGCTCCCCGCGGACCTTAGGATCTAAAGGCTTTGCAAGCGCGGGATGTTTGTGATATACTGTCTTTCCTATGTGTACAGAAAGATCATTTGAAAAAAGGAGCCCCGGCTCCGCCATATCGGGGATCGCCGCCGCGCTGCTCGCCGCGGTCCTGATCCTGTCAGCCGCCGCGCCCGTCTTCGCCGCCTCGGAAGAGAAGTCCCTGAACTATCTCTTCAAGGACATCTACGTGGACGGCCGCCACATCAACAACTATCAGCTGAGCGATCCGGTCTGCATCGTGGCGGGCTCCGCCTATATCCCCCTGAACGCTGAATTTTTAAGCCTTCTCGGCCTCGAAAAGCTGGCCGGGGGCGGGGTCATCCAGTTCAGGAAGACCGAAGCCGTCCCCTACAGCGCTCCCGCCGACCTCTGCTTCAACGTCAACCACTTTGACGACAGGAGGGGCGTCCCCATCTACGAGGGGGCCGAGTTCTTCCTGGTGGAGGAATTCGCCGAGCCTACGTATTTCAGCGCCAAGAACAGGCAGGCCAGGCAGATGCTCCACTACGGCCAGCAGCTGGCGGGGCTCTACCAGAACCGCGGCGCCTCCGAAGCGGGGAACATCAGCGCCGAGGAAGCGAGATCCGTGGAGCCTCTGAGCGAAGAGCTTCCTCTTAAGAAGCTGGCCCTGAGCAGCGCGGATTTCTTCGACTGCGGCGGAGTCCTCTACGTGAGGCTCACCGCTCTCACCTCCCTGCCGGAGCTGCCCTACAGCGCCTACTTCGACAGCATAGGCGGGCTCTCCATCAGCACCGACGCCTCCGTCAGCGCCCAGTACCTCTTCAGCAACAACAACCGCTCGTATATAGAGGGCAGGGCCGCCTACATGAGGAACGCCCAGCCCGCCCTGACGGAGAACGACAGCCTCATCCTCGAGTACCTCTTCAGGCACGAGGCCACCGTCCACGGCATAAGCCAGGACCTGCTGATGGCCGTGAGCCGCACCGAGAGCACCTACGACCTGAGCCTGCTCGAGCGCAGGAGCCCCATAGGCCTCATGCAGCTGATGCCCAGAACGGTGGAGGGCAAAGGCTGGACCATCGAGGATGTGCGCGACAAGCACGGCAACATCCAGTTCGGGGCCGAATATATCTCCTACCTCATAGATCTTTACCGCGGCAACGAGACCAAAGCCCTCTCGGCCTACAACCAGGGGACCGGCACCGTCAAGAGCGGGAACTATTCCACTGCCTACGCCGCCAAAGTCCAGACCTTCATGAGCAACATCGCCGTCTGGTGCGCGAACCGCGGCTATGCTCCGCGTTTTCTCAGGGTCTCGGAGAGACTGCAGTAAGAGCGCGGCGCGTGTTTCGGGCCTTTGCCCGCGAGTCGAATGAGTTATAAAGTCAAGCTCGACCTTTTCGAGGGGCCCTTCGAGCTGCTCATCTACCTGATAGAGCATGCCCGCATGAGCGTCTACGACATAAAGGTCTCGGAGATCACAACTCAATATCTGGATTACGTCTCCAGGCTCAGCGAGAGCGATCCCCAGCTGGCGCAGGAATTCATGGTCCTGGCCGCCGAGCTCATCGAGATCAAGTCGCGCATGCTGCTGCCGGGAAGGCCCGAGAGCGAAGAAGAAGGCGGGCCGGAGGATCCCCGCGGCGATCTGGTCAGGCGCATACTCGAGTACAAGCAGTTCAGGGAGCTGGCCGCCATGCTCGAGGACAGGGAGGAGCAGACCTCCCACATGCACGTCAAACCGCAGGAGGACCTTTCCCCCTGGACCGGTGAGGAGGACGAGCTCCTCACGAGCAGCACCGAGCAGTTCGTCAAAGCCTTTGAGCAGTTCCTCATCAGAAGGCAGCGCATCGACGAGATACGCAGGGCCTACAGGAGGGACGAGCGCAGCCGCCGCTCCGTCGAGAGCCGCATCGCGGAGATATCCGCCATGTTCAGGGAGAGAAAGACTCTGCTCTTCTCCGAGCTCATAAAGGAAGACCCCTCGGTGTTCAACAGGATACTGAGCTTCATGTCCGTCCTGGAGATGATAAAGCAGGGCGGGGTCACGGCCGTGCAGAAAAAACGCTACGGGGACATCAGGATCACGGCGGTCCCCGAAAAGAAGGAGCCATAGATGACAAAAGAGAGGATCAAATCGGCCCTCGAGTCGCTGCTCTTCGTCTGGGGCGACCCCCTGGAGGCGAAGACGGCGGCGGAGCTCTTCAACATGAGCCCGCAGGAGATGACGGACATACTGAGGGAGCTGGCCTCCGATTACGAGATGAGGCACAGCGGCCTCGTGATCCGCGAGATCGACAGGGCCTTTCAGCTGGCGACCGACCCCGGGAACGACGACTTCATCACCAGGCTCTGCACTCCCGTCAGGGAGAAGAAGCTGAGCCAGGCGGCCCTCGAGACTCTGGCCATAGTCGCCTACCGCCAGCCGGTCACCCGCAGCGAGATCGATTCCATCAGGGGCATCAAGAGCGAGAGAGTGCTCGAAGGCCTGATGAGAAGGGGACTGGTCGAGGAAAAGGGCAGGAGCGGCGCCATCGGCAGGCCCATGCTCTACGGCACCACCCGCGATTTTCTGGCTCTCTTCGGCTTCGAGAGCATCAAGGATCTGCCGCAGATCGAGGACATGGACAGCCTGCTGGCCGACTCGGACCAGCTGAGCATCCCCATGGATATCCTGGATAATTTCGAGGGCGAGCTGAAAAAGGATCAGGAAGTATAGGCCCCGCGGACTTTCGGGAGCCGGCCGCGCGCGAGGGAGCGGGCCGCCGGGCTTATGCGAAGGATCGGACCGCCGGGCTGCGGCTGCTTTCGGAGGACCGGCCTGCCGTGCAGCCAGCCTGCTCGGAGCGCCTGTGCCTGCCCACGGAGACCTTTGGGAACTTCGGAACGGAGCCCGAGCCCCGGAAACTGAGAGAGAAACGGACAGTCCGCCGGCCGACGCGGCCCGTCTGAGCGTCCCAATGAACACACTCGGAGCCTCAAGGCAAAGCTCGATCCGAAGATCGGTTATATAAATAGAAAGAACGGAACTGCCAATTGAGTTTTTTTGAGAATATCGACAAGAAAAAGATCAGACTGCTGGCCTTCGACCTCGACGGCACCCTGCTGGACCCGACCAGCCACGTGACGCTGAGGACCAGAGAGGCCCTTGAGCGGGCTTCCCGGGCCGGCTACGTCCTGGCTCTGGCCACCGGCCGCGTCTATACCTCCTTCCCCGCGGATATCGCGGAGATCGACGTCCTCGACTACGCCGTGAGCTCCAACGGCGCCCACATAGTGGACCTTAAGACCGGTTCCACCGTCTACGAGAGCCTGATACCGGCTCCCGCCGTGCGCCGCATCATGGGCTGGCTCACCGCGCCCGACATCATGACCGAGGTCTTTTTCGGCCACAACGCCTACATGAGCCGCCACTGCGCCGAGCACTTCGAGGATTACGGCATCCTGACCGACAGGCGCAAGCATTACATGCTCACCACCCGCGCCCAGGTCGACGACATAGGAGCCCTCATCGAAGAACACATCGCCGAGCTGGAAAATCTAAAGCTCGATTTCGGCGATTACGACAGGCAGCTGGCCGTGAGCGACGAGATCGCCAAGGATCCCGAGCTCACCGTGGTCTGCTACCAGCACCTGGGGCTGGGCGTCGAGATCAGCGGCTCCGCCACCTCCAAGGCCACGGCCCTTTCCGAGCTCTGCTCCATGCTCGGCTTCACCTCCGAGAACCTGATGGTCTTCGGCGACAGCAACAACGACGTCCACATGATGAGCGCCGCTGGAGTCAGCGTGGCCATGGGCAACGCCACCGACAACGTCAAGGCCATGGCCGACATCGTCTGCCCCTCCAACGGGGAGGACGGCATCGCCGACGTGATAGACGAGCTGCTGGCCTGATGGCCGGTGCCTGAGGCTTTGTTTTTCTCTTCGACCGGGATTTTGGACCTCTATCTCCGGGGTAGTGGAACCTTTTGCTTAGATCAGACGTGTAGGTACCACTTTTAGGTCGCTTTCTGCCTGCTTTGCTCAGACATATCACCTAAAAGTGGAACCATAAGCCCGAAAATGCTGCTCAGGTTCCACTTTTATTGATCTTCAAGCCGGGGAATAGCCTTTATAAAACGGAAAAGTGGAACCTTTTGCTTAGATCAGACGCGTAGGTACCACTTTTAGGTCGCTTTCTGCCTGCTTTGCTCAGACATACCGCCCAAAAGTGGAACCATAAGCCCGAAAATGCTGCTCAGGTTCCACTTTTACTGACTTGCGAGCTCGAGATCGACCTTTTTAACGCTCGAAATGGAACCTTTTGTTTATATCAAGCGTATAGGTACCACACAGGTCATTTTCTGCAGTTCCGCTTGCGCAGTCAATGAGACATATTATTGAAGTAGTATCTTTATATATTCGTTGGCGGCAGTCCTGTCGAATGGTCTGGTCCTGCATTCCCAAGTTATGAACAGCCCGTCGGAGGGAGTGATCCCCGCGCGGGCGTACATATTGAGTTTCGCGACACAGTGTTCCGCGTAGGCAGGATCGTCGAGCATACCGAAATGCTCCCAGTAGAACAACCTGGCATCGCTTCTGCGCATTATCGTAAAGTCCGGATGGCAGGTATAGCCGCTGTCCAAAACAAGGCTCTGCTCATATTTGTATTCGATCCCCTTTGCGAAAAGCATATCGGCGATGATCACTTCGCTCTTGGAGCGGACTTTTTCTCCTCTCGCTGTCTCAAATATCAGGCTCTCAATGTGACCGGCAGCATCGTCGCAGCCGCTGCGGACCCATCTTATCACAAGATCTTCCGGTGAGCGGAATTCAGGCTTCGTGATCAGCCTGACCCCTTCGCTCAGCCCATTATAGACCTCATATCTCTTTTCCGGATGGTAACAGCGGCAAAAGCGGTCGAGGACCTCAAATTCTTCTTTCAATACAGGGAGCAGGCGTATGAGATATTTTTTCCGGGCGAGAGTCTCTATCAGAGATACTTCCCTGACGGAAAGGTAACGTCTTTCGGGCTGCGCATCCCTGCCCAGATACTTGACGTTATAGACCCAACGTTCGTTCCTTTTTTCATGCAGCAGAGTGCCCGCGGGCATCGATTCGAGCTTTTGTTCGATCGCGTGGATCTTTGATGTTAAGCTGTCTCTTCTTGCTTCTGCCAGACTGATGAGTCGGTCCATAGTCCCCTCTTTTGATGTTAATTTTTACCATTATCATTCTGCCACATATCCTGCGACGCGTCAAGGGTAAATGCCAAAATATGTCTGCAGACGGATCACGCGTATCGATCCGGGGCGAACATGTATGCTTGCTGCTCTTAAATGCCCGGCTGGCGAACTATGCCGCTTGGCAGGGCATATCGGCATCAAGACGACTGTGTTTTTTATATTAAATAGAATGAAGATGGGCGAAGGCGCCGCCGGGCAGCTCTTGTGGATATCAGCGGGAACCAAAACCAACCTGTCTCGTCTCAAAGCGCCGATCAGGGATCAGGCGCGGAACGGGTCCCCGTCCTGCCTGAACAGCACTGAAAAGCGGCCCCCGGGGATCAAAACTGTCTTTGGCCTATCCGCCGGTCAGACTGCCGAAACTATGGCCAACACGGGAGGATTAGAGAGGGGAGGTCCTTCAGCTCCGGACGGTATGCCCGATATGGCAGGACCGCCTATCGCCGTTGCCGGCTTTAAAACTAACTATGGCGGCGCTCCGGCCAAAGGACCCGGGCAGCGCTCCGGCCAAAGACCCCGGGCAGGCCGCCGAAATCCCGGCTGGGCGGAAAAGGACTGTCATCATCCTCCCGCCTGAAACAAACGTGTAACAGAAAGACATCGAGATGAAATCTTGCTGATATTGCGCTGCAATATTGACGTGCTATATTGTATGCGTAACAAAGAGGAAG
>JAEEIC010000073.1 GCA_016281165.1 Bacillota bacterium
ATGACGATAGAGATAAACGAAAAAGGAAGCCCGGCTTTTTACGACGAGGTCGTGAACGTGCAGAGCCAGATCAAGGGCCTGATGCAAAGGCCCGACGCTCCCCTGAAGAACAACTTCAAGAGCCTCGTAAATTATATCTGGGTATGCGGCGGCCTGCTGATCATGCTGGCCGTGATGTGCATCACCGCCCACCGGATAGGCATCTTCCAGGTGGCGGGGATGGTCCTCATGGCCGCCAATATCATCCTGAGCTCCGTGGTCTTAAGGAACATGAAGTATGCCTCCGGCAAGCTCATGGAGGAGCAGAAGCCCAGGGTCCTGGTGATGGACGAGAAGGGCGTGGAGCTTTCGGGCGCAGGGACCGTAAGCGTCAGCATCCCCTGGCCCTCGGTGGCCTTCGTCAGGACCTTCAGCCATTCGGTCTGCTTCATCCCGGCCTCCGTCGGCGGGGTGATCATCTCGGTCGATAAAAAATACCGGGATCAGATCATGAGCTGGATAAGAGAGAACGGAATAAACGTAAGGCTCATAGGCTGAGCCGCTCATAAAAGCCCCGAAAGGAAAATTTATGCTTACAGGAAAACAGAGATCGTATCTCAAGGGCCTGGCCAACGGCATCGATCCCGCCGTCTACATAGGCAAGAACGAGCTGACGAAGGCCGTGCTCGCCGAGATGGATGATTATCTGAGAGCGCACGAGCTGCTCAAGGTCAGGGTCCAGGAGAGCGCGGAGCTCGACATCAAGGATCTTGCCAACGAGTGCGCACGCAGACTGGGCGCCGAATTCGTGCAGGCCATAGGCCGCCGCTTCGTGATCTACAGGGAGAGCGAGGACGAAAAGACCATCGTGCTGCCGAGATAAGGGCAGACCGTTTTGACGCGCGAACGCCCGTTCCGTAAAGGAACGGGTGTTTTTAAGTCTCATTCTGCCGGTCTTTTTTATTTTTTCATCTCCACCATGACGGAGACGCCGTCGGGGATGACCGTGACCTTGGCGTCCTTTCCCCTGATCTCTTTCGCCATGGCGAGGGCTTCGTCAGCGGTCGCGGCGTACAGGCACTTGCTGTTCTCGACGACCTCCCTGAGCTCGGGCCTGGTCACGACGATGACCGGGTGATGCGCGAGCACCCTGGCGAAGATCTGGCTCTGCCACTGGTCGGGCGGGGTCTCGTCCATGGGAACCTTGAGGAAGCTGTCGTAGAGCTCCTGCGCGGTCTCGGGGCCCGACATCTGGGCGTAGAAATCGTCTCCCCCGATGCCGTCGGCGCATTCGGAGAGGGCGATGATGACGCCTCCCTCATTGAGAGCCGCCTCGGCCGCGGTCATGCACTTGACGCACTGGTAGAAGTTCTGGTCCAGTGGGGCTCCCCCGTTGGTCGTCACCACTATATCAGAGGCCTCGGCCTCGATGCGGCAGTACTTCAGCAGCTGCCTGCAGCCCTCCTCATGGGCAAGTATGGGATCGCCGGCGAAGGCCATGGCGGTATCCTTGTTCTCGTCTATCACGCAGTTGACGATGAAATCAAGGCCCGCCTGGCGCACGGCGCTGACCATGTCTGTGTGTATGGGATTGTTCTCGAGTATGCCGGTCCTGGCATAGGGGCTGTCGATGAACTCGCCGCAATGGTTGCCCAGAACGGTAACCCTGGCGCAGATCCCGGGCAGTATGCTCTTGCGTCCGCCGGAAAAGCCGGCGAAGAAATGGGGCTCGATGAAGCCCTCGGCGACCAGCAGGTCGGCCTCGAGAGCCTTTTTGTCGATTATCAGCGGAGCGCCCGAGGGCAGGACCCCTACTCTTATATTATCCTCGCTGTCGCAGTCGTGTATCAGAATCTTCTCGTTCTCGAAGATCTCGTCGCCCAGCTTGGCTCTGAGCTCTTCGGGGCGGGTGCTGCGGTGGCAGCCGGTGGCTACCAGAAAGAAGAGGTCTATATCGGGGCTGCCTTCGCGGATCTCATCCAGCATCAGGGGCACGATATCCTTGCTGGGCACGGGCCTGGTATGGTCGGAGATCAGAAAACAGCAGGTCTTTTTGCCTTTGGCGAGGTCTTTCAGCCTGGGGGAGCCTATGGGATGCTCCAAGGCTCTTTTCACCAGTTCTTTTCCCGCGACGTCGCTTTTGAGCTCCGAGATGCGCGAATAAAGGACGGGGGCGTCTCCTTCCTCAAAGGGCATGCCTGTCTTTCCGTAGGGCAGTATCATCATTTCTTTCTCCTTGCGCCGGCCGCTCTAAAGGCCGGCTCTGCTTGGGTATATATTTATCATGAAAAGGGATATTTTTCAAGTGTCCCGCTCCCCGGGCGGGATCTGTAATTTTCAGTAAAATAGCGGATGAGTTTTTCTCTTCCGTCGGGTATAATATAAAATAACGAACGGAGGCAAATATGGAGAACATACCCTATTCCGCATTTCTTGACATAGTCGTGACCAAGGCCGGTCCCAAGCAGGCCGAGGGATATCTCAGATTCAGGCCCGAGCTCACCGACATGCTCGGCCACATGACCGGCGGAGCCTACAATTCCCTGGGAGACGCCGTGGCGGGAGCCTGCGCCAGGGCGACCGGAGATATGTACGTCACCCAGAACTGCAGCCTGCAGTATTACGTGAGCACCGAAAAGGAGGACGGCGTCCTTCTGTGCCGGGCGAATGTCCGCCACAGGGGCTCCCGCACCTGCATAATCGCGGTGGAGCTTTTGCACGAGGACGGTACCGTCGCCGCCGACGGGCAGTTCTCTTACTCAAAAATATGAAAGCGAGGCTTGTTTGACATGAAGCTCGTAGTTATAGACGGACAGGGCGGAAGGCTCGGAAAGCTCCTGGTCGAGACCGTGAAGAGCGAGTGCCCCGGCTATGAGATCGTCGCCATCGGCACCAACAGCACCGCCACCTCCGCCATGATGAAGGCAGGAGCGGAGCAGGGCGCGACGGGCGAGAACCCGGTGATCGTGGCCTGCCGCGACGCCGACGTGATCGCGGGCCCCATCGGGATCCTGGCGGCGGATTCGCTGCTGGGCGAGGTCACCCCGGCCATGGCGGTCGCCATAGGAAGGAGCGGCGCCCTGAAGCTGCTGCTTCCCGTGAGCCACTGCAACAACCAAGTCGTGGGCGTCAAGACCCAGTCGATGGGCGATATGGTGAAGGAAGCGGCAGAGGCCCTCAAGGCCTACGCTAAAGAAAAGGAAGCGTCAAGATGAGCGATGAGCTTAAGAAGGTCGTGATACTGGGGACCGGAGGGACCATCTCCGGCAAGGGAGAGGCCGGGAAGACCACCGGCTATTCCGCCGGCAGCATCTCGGTGGAGGATATAATCGCCTCGGTGCCGGGCATCGAAAAGCTGGCCAGGCTCGAGGCCGAGCAGATCTGCAACGTGGCCTCCGACAACATCACCGACAAGGAATGGCTGCGGATCGCGAAGCGCATCAACGAGCTGGCGGAGGATCCCGAGGTCTGCGGCTTCGTCATCACCCACGGCACCGACACCATGGACGAGACCGCCTTCTTCCTCAACCTGACGGTCAAGACCGAAAAGCCCGTGGTCATCACCGGCGCCATGCGCCCCGCGACAGCGATATCCGCCGACGGCCCCATGAATCTCTATCAGGCGGTGCTGACGGCAGCCTGCCCTGAAGCCGCGGGAAGAGGGGTCATGGTAGTCTTCGCGGACCGCATCTACGGCGGGCGCGACGTGCAGAAGCGCAGCACCTACATCGTGACGGCCCTCGACCAGGTCGAGGGAGGCCTGCTGGGAGTGATACGCGACGAGGAGATACGCTGGTATTACGAGAGCTGCCGCCCTCATACCGTGAAGAGCGAGTTCTCGCCCGAGGGCCTTGAGAAGCTGCCCGTCGTCAGAGTCCTCTATTTCCATGTGGACTGCGACAAGGATATGGCGGCGAGGCTCGCCGAAGGCGCCGACGGCCTGGTCATCGCCGGGGCCGGAGCCGGAGGGACCAGCAAGGAGCTGGGAAAGACCTTCGCCTCTTTGGGCATCCCCGTGGTGATATCCTCGCGCATATCGAGCGGAACGGTGACCCAAAGCGCCGCGGAGCGTTCGGGCTCCGTCGCGGCGGATAATCTTCCGCCCCAGAAGGCGGCCGTCCTTCTGCGCCTGGCACTGACCAAAACGAAGGAAAGAGACGAGCTCATAAGGATATTCAGGACCTATTAAGTCTTTGAGAAAGCCAAAAGCCCGGCTCCCTCGCGGGGGCCGGGCTTTTCAGTTTTTGCCGGGCGGTTTTGCGCGGTCCTTACATGCAGGTCCTGTCCATCAGGCGGATCAGCACCCTTATGCCCTGGGCGAAGGATCTTATACGCATCTTCTCGTTGGTCCCGTGGGCGCCCTGCTCGTTCTGGGGCATCATGAAGGGGCCGCACCTTAAGCAGGTGTCGCAGATCTGCTCGTAGCAGTGGGCGTCGGTCCCGCCGATGGTGATGGAGGGCAAAAAGACCACGTCTTTATAGTAATGCTCCATGGCTTCCTTTAGCATGGCGTAGCCGTAGCCGTCGGATCTGGCTTCCGAAGAGGCCGCGTTGGACTGCAGGAACTCCAGCTTCACGCTCTCGTCGTCTATGACGGCCCTGCAGTGGGCCATGAGCTTCTCGGGATCGTAGCCCGCGGCCAGCCTGAAGTTTATGACCGCGCTCATGTTCTGCGGCATCACGTTGGGAGCGGCGCTGCTGCCGGTGATGATGGTGGGAGCGATGGTGGTGGTGACGAAGGGGAAGAGGTCTTTGTTTCCCATGCAGTAGGCGGCGATCTTCTCTTCGTTCGCGTCTATGTCCTCAAGGAGGGTCTTCAGGGGCTCCTCGGTGACCCAGGGCTTTATGGCCTCGAAGGTCGCTCTCAGGGTCCTGCAGACAGTGGGCTCGAAGGGATGGTCGCAGACCCTGGTGATGGCCCTGCTGAGCCTTTCAAGGGAAGTTCCGCCGAAGGGCCTGCTCGAATGGCCGCCCTTGCTCTCGACGCTGAGCTTGAGATCGGCGTAGCCCTTCTCCATCAGGTTGATGCTGGCTACGGTCGCCCCGGGAGCGCCGTACTTTTCGCCGCTGTCGACTCCGCCGCCTCCCTCGTCCAGGAGGAACTCAAGGCTCACGCCTCTGGACTTGAGGAGGTCCGAGACCGCCTGGGCACCGGTGTTGAAGGTCTCCTCGTCCTGACCGAAGGCCAGGTAGACGGTCCGGCGGAGCTTTTTGCCCTGCGAGAGCAGGTATTCCATGGCCTCGAGCTCGCCGAAGACCTGCACCTTTATGTCCTGGGTACCGCGGCCCCAGATGCAGCCCTCCGCGATGGCGCCGGAATAGGCGTCGTAGGTCCAGTCCTTTTCGGTGCCCGCGACCACGGGCACCACGTCGATGTGCGACATGAAGAGGGCGGGCTTGAGCTCCGGGTCGCTTCCGGGCAGGGTGATCAGGACGCTCCTGTCCACCGCCTCGAAGGTCCCGGCGGCCATGATATGGGGGAAGCTCCGCTTTATGAGCTCGTGGATGGCCAGGAAGGGAGCCGGATCCTCGCAGTCGGAGACGCTCCTGCACTGCACCGCTTTCGAGAGCCTTTCGCAGGCTCCCTCGAGGTCGAAGCCCTCATATTCTTTTTCGTTTTGGAAGAGTTCGTAGATATCCTTCATCTCAGTCTTTCCTTTCATCGTCCGGCCCGGCTCGCGCGGGCGGACTGTTTTCCTATATATTACATATTTCGGCAGAGTATAGTCAAGCGCGGCGCGCTGTCCCTGGCCTTAATGCCTTCCGAAGGGATCGAAGGGGACTATCTCGCCGTTCTCCAGCTTGCCGCAGCCGACCGTGGTCCTGATCATGGTCCCGTGGGCGGCGACTATGACCTTTTCGAAGGAAGCGTATCTTTCCAGGACCTTGAGCACTCTCTTCTTTATGGCCGCGGCGTCCTCCCAGGGCCTTTCTTCGCCTTCTGGATATATCCCGCCGCTGCTGTCGAATTCGTCGTGATATATCTTCGTTGTCTTCTCGTCGACGGCGCCGTAGTTCTTGTCGGGCAGCC
Organism: Bacillota bacterium; assembly: GCA_016281165.1. Lineage (GTDB taxonomy): Bacteria > Bacillota > Clostridia > Peptostreptococcales > Anaerovoracaceae > RGIG2707. Next base: position 6,011 of record JAEEIC010000073.1, read on the forward strand.
ACTCGTGAAGATCGGTCTCGATGGCGATATCCGCGCCCAGCTCCCTGGAGAGTATAGCGGCCGTCTGCACGGCCCTGGTGTAGGGGGAGCAGATTATGATATCCGCCCCTTTCAGCCTCTCGTCCTGCGCCGCTTTTCGTATCTCCTCTTCGCCCTCCTTCGTGAGCTTAGCGAGCTCCGCGCCGAAGCCCTGATATATCTTCGTCCCCTTTTCGGAATAATCGGTCTTTCCGTGCCTTACGAAATAAAACATGCGTCCTCCTTTCGGGCGTCCTGCCGGGATGTGCTTATCGATCCTGCTCAGAAAGATTTTAACATCGCCAAAGACCGACTTCAAGGGCGCCCGAAGCGGAGCGCCGCCGTCTTACATTCGCGGCGCCGCCTTCCAAACATATCGTCCGCGCCGTCCTGGATGTGATATAATCATAAAAACGTTTTCGGAGGATCGGGCATGAAAAGAGCGGGAAAAATAAAAGAAAAAAGATCAGCCGGCACGCGGGCGCTCGCGGTCCTTGCCGCGGCTGTGCTCATGCTGCTCTGCGCCTGCGGCGGGGCGCAGGAGGCTCCCGCGCCCGAATTCATCCCGTCTTTTTCGGGAGAGTATCCGGTCTTTTTCGCCGGCGTTGATACCGGAGCCGCCGTCAGGCTCTGGGGGACCCGTCCCTATACCGACCCCGAAGCTCTCCGCGAGGGCATGGGCCTTGAGCGGAAGGAGCCTGGGGAGCTGCTGTTCCCGCCCGAAACATATGAGGGCAGGGAATATATCTCCCTGGCGGACGCCGCCCTGCTGTACGGTCTTGACGTATACTTTACCGATGACGGGACTGTGGAGGTCCTGAAGCTCGCCGGGCCTGTCTGGCCTGTCCCCGAAGAGCTTGGGAGCGCCGAAGCCCCCTGCTACATAAGGCTCGAGGACATCATGGCCGACGAAGGGGCGAACGGACGCTTCACCCACGAAAACCTCAGAAAGCTCAGGGTCATGGCCTCGTATCTTCACGCGGTCTCGGACGGGTATTATATCGCCTGGATCCCCTCCTACGCGGATCCCGTCCGCTCCGTATACAACGATATCAGCCGCGACGTCTCGTATTACAACGCCGATTTCGTATATACCCTCGACCTGATGAGCGCCCGCGGCGGCATGATAGGCCTTCACGGCCTCACTCACCAGAAGAAGAAGGAGGTCTCGGCCGACGGCTACGAGTTCGGGAAGCGCTGCGGCCTCTCCGCCAAAGAGGTCGAGCAGAAATACGAAGACGCCCTCGCCATCGCGGACCGCCTGGGCTACGAGGTCTTCTTCTGGGAGTTCCCCCACTACGAAGCGACGAAGAAGCAGGCCGATCTGGCGGCGAAGCATTTCGGCCTCATATACCAGTGCCACCCCGATCACAGGAACGACAGGGCCCTCGACCGCCGTATGTACGGAGACAGAGAGGTCATCTTCCTGCCGACCCCGGCCGACTACGTCTACTCCGAATACGATAAAGACGGTATACTTGAACGCCTGGCGCAGCTCAAAGGAGACGACGCCCGCAGCCTCTTCATGCATCCCTCCATGGACTACGGCCGTATCAGCGTCGAGGTCCGTGGCGACGCGGCCGTCTATCACTACGAAGAGAACGGGATCCTTCCCGCGGTCATAAAAGCCATGGCGGAGGGCGGATACCGCTTCAGCGCCGCGAAGTAAGGCGCCCTCAAAGACGCGAAGGGCGTCTGAAAGCCCTGTTCCTCTTGAGATTCCGACGTTTTCGCGCATTTTCTTCTTGACATGTCTTCCCCCTGTAAGTACAATAATTGAGCGCGGCTGTGCTCCGCTCGATTTTGGAGAGCTTCGCGCAAGTCATCAAAAGGCGCAGGCTGCCTTTGGCGGCCGTGGCCGAGAGTTACAGTACCAGTGCCGAAACCGATGGGTGACGACCATCTGAGTAGGCGTCGAAAACGATGCGCAAAGCATCTGAGTAGGCAAAGGAGGTTAAGAAATGTCATCCTACATTGCAAAGCCTTCGGAGATCGAAAGAAAGTGGTACGTGCTCGACGCTGAGGGAAAGACCCTCGGACGTCTCTGCACCGAAGCTGCCATGATCCTCCGCGGCAAGAAGAAGCCCACCTTCACTCCGTTCCTCGACACCGGCGATTACGTGATCATCATCAACGCCGAGAAGGTCCAGGTCACCGGCAAGAAGGCCCAGAAGAAGATCTACAAGCATCATTCCGGTTATCCCGGCGGGCTCAAGGAGATCACCTTCGAGAAGCTCCAGGCAAAGGACCCCGAAGAGATCATCCGCCACGCCGTCAAGGGCATGATGCCCAAGGGACCCCTCGGCAGACAGATGTATAAGAAGCTCAAGGTTTATGCCGGACCCGAGCATAAGCACGCGGCTCAGAAGCCTGAAGTCTGGAATTTCTAATAGGAGGGAATGATCGAAATGGCAAAGATTCAGTACATCGGAACCGGCAGAAGAAAGTCTTCCGTGGCCAGAGTAAGGCTCGTCCCCGGCACAGGCAACATCACTGTCAACAAGAAGCCCCTCGACGAATACTTCGGCATGGAGCTCCTTAAGAGAGAGGTCAGAAGGCCCCTGCAGCTCGTCGGCGCTGAAGAGAAGTTCGACGTCATCGCCATCGTGGAAGGCGGCGGCACCACCGGCCAGTCCGGAGCCCTGCGCCACGGCATCAGCAGAGCCCTCGTGATGGCAGATCCCGAGAACAGACCCGCCCTCAAGGCCGCAGGCTTCATGACCCGTGACCCGAGGATGAAGGAAAGGAAGAAGTACGGTCTCAAGGCAGCCCGTCGCGCACCTCAGTTCAGCAAGCGCTGATCGAGACTTCAAAATGCCCAAAAACCCCGGAACCATGCGGTTTTCCGGGGTTTTTCTTTTTTGTTCCGGCTGTTCCCTTTTGAGGAAATTTGACGCTCTTTATCCCATTTTTGATGGGTTAACCATAGGGGAAAAACCATTTTAGAGCGATGAGTGGGTTAAAAAATAGGGGAAAATTCCCCTCCATTCTGAGCTCCACACAGGTGCTCCTATAGAGACAATCTTCTACTCTCGGTATCTTTGTTTTGCTTTGAGTCCTTTTGGCGAAGTTTATTCCCGTTTATACCATAGGCTTCACGCCAACTCCTCTGCCATTTTTGCAAGCAACACATTTCAAACATCAGCCAATATATTCAACTGACATTTTCATTTTTACAAATTCCTCTCTATTGA
>JAEEIC010000074.1 GCA_016281165.1 Bacillota bacterium
AAGCCGATATAGTCGCAGGCCCTGAGGTCGTCGACGGCAAAGCTCTGCTTGAGCAGCAGCTCCCTGACGCTTTTGCCCCCGCGTCCGCCTGTCAGCGCCTCGTCGGTATATATGACGCCGGGGCCCTTCGCGGCCGCCTTCGCGATCTCGAACAGGGCGGAAGGGGCGAGGGCGTCGCCCGCGCAGACGAAGGCGATATAGTCTCCCTTCGCTGCGGCGAGCCCGGCGTTGAGGGAAGCGGCGCCGGGGCAGGCGTCACTCTTTTCTTTATCGTCACCAGAGGAGAGCGCCGTCGCGCGGACGCGATCATCCTTCGCGGCGTATTCCCGGCAGAGAGCGGAAACGGAGGGATCTCCCGGGCCGGCGGGAAGCAGCTCCCAGCCCGCGTACGTCTGGGCGAGGACCGACTCCAGCGTCGACCGCAGCTCCCGGGCGGAGGCGCCGCAAACAGGAACGATTACGCTCAGGAGGATATCCTTTTCGAAGCGGTATACCCTCTGGGCGGCCAGCTCTTCCTTCGAGGGAGCGCGGTCTCTCAGCCAGCCGGAAAGGGAGACGCCGCCGCCGGCGGTCTGCTTCCTGAAGAAGGTCTTCATCCTGTCCGCCGTATGAGCCGGGCCGTGTTCCCGCAGGTCCGTGATGCTCATCCTGACGAGATGGAGCTGCCTTCCGCCAATATACCTGAGCCTCGCCCTGAGCTTTTCGGCCCTGCTTTTTCCGCTGTCCGTCCCCATTCTTTTATCAGTCATCTCCCGGTCCTTCATTATAATAGCAGCGGCTGAGCGGTGTCAATCAGAGAGGACACGCGGCCGTTCCGGGCATGATAAAGGACGGCCCAGGGGACCGTCCCGAAATATCACTTTGCAGATAACAATGGTTACGCAACGTACGTTACACAACACCAAAGCCTTGAGATCTCAGCCTTTGAAGCCTTCGGCTACTCCGCTCTCACGACGGACAGCCTGACCTCGGCCCGGCGCTTCTTGGACTCGACTATCTTGCGTCTGGTCTCGTCCAGGCCTCCGGCCGCGAGCTGTTCCTCCGCCTCCTTAAGGGCGGCCATGGCCCTGTCGGCGTCGAGATCCTCCTTCCACTCGAAGGTGGTGGCGACCACGTCGACCCTGTTGCCGGCCGCCATGAGCATGCCGCCTATGCAGGCCGCCGTGCGGCGCCCCGCTTCGGTCACCACGGTGGCCCGGCCCATGCCTATCGAGGCCAGGTACTCGGTGTGGTTCGCCAGTATGGTCACCTCTCCCTGGGTGGTCCTTAAGGTCAAAAGCTCGGCGTCGCCCTCGAAAAGGCAGCCGTCGGGGCTGACGATCTTGAGCCTGAAGCTATTCATCGGCCTTTCCCCTGACCTTGGCGGTCACCTCGTCTATGGTGCCGGCGAAGAGGAAGGCGGACTCGGGTATGTCGTCGTGCTTTCCTTCGATGATCTCCTTGAAGCCCCTGATGGTCTCCTTGAGCGGGACGTACTTGCCGTCCATGCCGGTGAACTGCTCGGCCACGTGGAAGGGCTGGGAGAGGAACCTCTGCACCTTGCGGGCGCGGCTCACGGTCAGCTTGTCCTCCTCCGAGAGCTCGTCCATGCCCATGATGGCGATGATGTCCTGCAGTTCCTTGTAGCGCTGCAGCATCCTGATGACGGCCTGGGCGACGTCGTAGTGCTCTCTGCCCACGATGTCGGGCGAGAGTATCCTCGAGGTGGAATCCAGGGGGTCGACGGCGGGATATATGCCCAAAGAGGCGATGCCTCTGTCGAGTACGGTGGTGGCGTCGAGGTGCGAGAAGGTGGTGGCGGGAGCGGGGTCGGTGAGGTCGTCCGCGGGGACGTATACCGCCTGCACCGAGGTGATGGATCCGTCCCTGGTGGAGGTGATGCGCTCCTGCAGCGTGCCCATGTCGGTCGCCAGGGTCGGCTGATAGCCTACGGCGGAGGGCATCCTGCCCAGCATGGCCGATACCTCGGAGCCGGCCTGGGTGAACCTGAAGATGTTGTCTATGAAGAGCAGCACGTCCTGATGCTTCGCGTCTCTGAAGTACTCTGCCATGGTGAGGCCCGAGAGGCCCACTCTCATACGGGCCCCGGGGGGCTCGTTCATCTGGCCGAAGACCAGGGCGGTCTTACTGAGGACGCCTGATTCCTTCATCTCGTAGTAGAGGTCGTTGCCCTCGCGGGAACGCTCGCCCACGCCGGTGAATACCGAGTAGCCGTTGTGCTCGGTGGCGATGTTGTAGATGAGCTCCTGGATGAGAACGGTCTTGCCGACGCCGGCGCCGCCGAAGAGGCCTATCTTGCCGCCCTTGGCGTAGGGGCAGATGAGGTCTACGACCTTGATGCCGGTCTCGAGTATCTCGGTGGAGGTCGCCTGGTCCTCGAAGCTGGGGGCCGGGTGGTGTATGGGAAGTCTCAGGGTGCCTTCGGGCATCACGTGGCCGTCGAGAGGCTCGCCCAGGAGGTTGAATATGTGGCCCAGGCATTCCTCGCCCACGGGGACGGTGATGGGGCCGCCGGTATCCTCGGCTTCGGCTCCTCTCACCATGCCGTCGGTCGAGCTCATGGCGATGCAGCGGACCACGCCGCCGCCGATGTGCTGGGAGACCTCAGCCGTCAGGACGTGATCGCCGTTTTGCACATGTATGGCGTTGAGCAGATTGGGCAGACTGTCCTCGGGGAATCTGATGTCGAGGACCGGTCCGGTGATCTGTATCACTTTTCCTATGTTTTTCGTACTCAAGAAACTTCTCCTTTCGCTACTTCTCGCTTCCGGCAACGATCTCGGTGATCTCCTGGGTGATCGCTGCCTGCCTCGCCCGGTTGTAATCCAGGTTCAGTTTGGAGATCATCTCGTCGGCGTTCTTCGACGCCGCGTCCATGGCCGTCCTCCTGGCCGCCTGCTCGGAGGCGAAGGCCTCCTTCACGGCGCAGTAGATGACGCCCGCCATGTATTCGGGGACTATGTTTTCAAAAACGTGGACGTCGCCGCCCTCGTAGAGGAACTGGGTCCGGTGCCTGCCCTCGGGCTCGGCCGCCTCGAAGGTGAGGGGCAGGAGCCCGGTCTGCTTGGGCGTCTGAGTGAGCAGAGAGACCAGCTCTGTGTAGGCGATGGTGACCGAAGAGAAGCGTCCCTCGAGGAACCAGTCGCATATCATGCGCGCGATCGAGAAGCAGCTGCCCACGGTGAGATCGGCCACGGGGATGGAATCGCTCACGCATTCCCATTTCGAGCGCCTGAAATACTCGGCCGTCTTCTTGCCCAGGGGGAAGATGAGGGCGTCTTCGGTCAGGGTCGCCATCACGAAGCGGAAGATATTGTTGTTGTAGCCTCCGGCCATGCCCCTGTCGCCGGCGATGACGATGTAAAGGGGCCTCGCGCCCTTGCCCGGGGTGAGGAAGGGGCTGCGGAAATCTATGCTGCTCCTCGAGATCATATCCATGACCTCGAAGAGGGTGCCGAAATAGGTCCTGTTGTTCAGGGCCCTCATCTGGGCGCCGCGAAGCTTGGAGGCCGCCACCAGCTCCATGGCCTTGGTGATCTGCCTGGTGGACTCCATGCTCCTCATCCGCGCCTTTATCGCTTTTGTGGATACTCCGGCCATGCTGCCACCTCTAAGCGGTCCCGCTCAGGAATTCTTCCACCCGCTGCGAGAGGACCTGCTTCAGCAGCTCCTCGTCGTCCGCGCTGAGCTTGCCGGTCTTCCTGATGTCGTCGAGCAGCTGGGCGCAGTTGTCGGTGAGCCAGGGATAGAGCCCCGCCTCGAATTCCTTTATCTTCTCAACGGGGATATCGGCGAGATACCCGTTGGTCACGGCGTATATGATCGCGACCTGCAGGGCCACGTCTACGGGCTGGTTGCGGTCCTGCTTGAGGACCTCGACGATGCGGGCTCCCTGAGCCAGCCTGTCCTTGGTGTCCTTATCGAGGTCGGAACCGAACTGGGCGAAGCTCTGCAGCTCTCTGTACTGCGAATAGAGGAGCTTGAGGCTTCCCGCGACCTTCTTCATGGCCTTTATCTGGGCGCTGCCTCCTACTCTGGAGACCGAGATGCCGGGGTTGATGGCCGGCATGATGCCCGAGTGGAAGAGCTCCGACTCGAGGAAGATCTGCCCGTCGGTGATCGAGATGACGTTGGTCGGTA
>JAEEIC010000075.1 GCA_016281165.1 Bacillota bacterium
CGCAGCACCTGAACAGGCTGGTCTCCTCGGGCCTCCTTCAGACCCAGTCCAAAGGGACCCGCAGTTACTATTTCGTCAACATCGGCCTTCTGGGCAGCTACGTCAACGCCATCAGGAGGCTCAACCTGCCGGGGGCGGATAAGTGAGCCGGCGCAAAGGTCTTCGCGAGAGCCGGCCCCGGCTGGCCGGAAGGAGCGCCTCCTTTGGGAGCGGGATCAAGCTAAAGGGCCCAAAGAATCGCAACGATTGTTATATAACAGAGATAAAACATCCCGAAAGGCTTGAGATATCAGGCTTTTCGGGATGTCCGTCTTTTCCTCTCTTCTACTTGTGATAGCTCTCGTTCGCGTTGATCTTGAAGGCCCGGTAGATCTGCTCGAGCAGTATCACTCTCATCAGCTGGTGCGGGAAGGTCATGGCGGAAAAGGACAGGCGCATGTCGCAGGCCCTGAGCAGCTCCTCCGAGAGCCCTAAAGAGCCTCCGATCACGAAGACTATCCGGCTCGTTCCCGCAAGGCCCAGCTCTTCGATCTTTTCCGCCAGCTGCTCCGAGCTCAGGGACTTCCCTTTGACCGCCAGGGCGATGACGAAGCTCTGGGGCAGGGCCTCGAGCTTTTTTAAGACCGCCCTGCTCTCGCTCTCGATGACCTGCCTCTCCTCGGCCGGGCCCGCATTGCCTGCCAGCCTGCTCTCGGGCAGCTCGATGACGCTGAGCTTGCAGAAGCGGCTGAGCCTCTTTGAGTACTCAGCCGCCGCGTCCTGCCAATACTTTTCTTTCAGTTTTCCCGTGCAGATGATGTCGATGTTCAAATGATCTCTCCCCGCGGCCCGGGCCCTAAAGCCTTAAGCCGGCATCTGCCTAGTTCTTCTGCGTCTCGAGGAACATGCCGTCGGTGAGCGTCACGTCCACCTCGATCTCTTTGCCGTCTCTTAAGACCGTGAGGTCCACCACGTCGCCCGGCTTATAGCCCACGAGCAGGCTGTTGAGCTTGTTCATGGTGTTGACCGGAGTCCCGTGCAGCTTGACGATGATATCCTGAGCCTTGAGGCCCGCCGCCTCGGCTCCTCCGCCCGGAGTGACCTCGCTGACATAAATGCCCTTGGCGGTGCCGAAGTGCTCGATCAGCACCTCGCTGCTGTTGCCCGACTCCTCGAGAGCTGCGCCTCTGATGCCCAGATACGGCCTTACGAACTTGCCGGTCTCCTTGATCTGCTGCACTATCGGCTTGGCCACGTTGATGGGGATGGCAAAGCCCATGCCCTCGCCGTCGCTGGCCTTGGCGGTATTGATGCCTATGACCTGGCCCTTGCTGTTGAGCAGAGGCCCGCCGCTGTTGCCGGAATTGATGGTGGCGTCTGTCTGCAGGAGCCCCTCCATGGTGATGGCGCCGGTAGAGGTCGCGGAGCTCTCGACCTCGATGCTCCTGTCCATGCCGCTGATTATGCCCTGAGACATGGAGCGCTGGAATTCAAGCCCCAGCGGGTTGCCGATCGCCGCGGCGTAGGAACCTATCCTGAGCAGGTCGCTGTCGCCCAGCTCCGCCGCTACCAGTCCTTCCGCCTCGATCTTGATGACCGCCAGGTCCAGAGTCGCGTCGTACCAGAGTATCTGCGCCTCGACGTCTTCGCCGTCGTAGAGGCTGACGGTGATGGATTTCGCGTCGCCGTCGTTGATGACGTGCGCGTTGGTCAGTATGTATCCGGATTCGTCGACGATGACGCCGGTGCCGACGGCCGTGCCCTCATAGGTCTGGCCGCCGCCGTAATTGTTGCCCCAGGGGAAGCCCCAGAGGCCGCCGTAGCCCGAGGTCTGATACTCGATCACGGTGCTGATGCCCACGACCGAGGGCAGGACCTTGTCCGCTATGGTCTCGGCGACGGTGATGTCCTCGCTGACGGTGACCGCCGCGGGAGCCGCCGGCTGGGCGTTCGCCTTTTCGGGCTCGCTCTGGCTCTGGGCCGGAGCGGGAAGCTGGGACTGCTCCTGCAGCCTTGCCGCTTCATTCTGCTCCATGCCGGGCAGGCTGATGTAGCCCTTGTTCACCATATACATCCCCGCGACTCCGCCGCCCATGCCGAAGCCGAAGGCTATGATCACGGCCAGGATGATGGCCGTAAGCTGTGATCTGCCGCTTCTCATTTTCTTTATCCTCCTTTCCCTCCTCCTACACTATGTAGAGAGGGCTCGTTTCCGTTCTGGACAGGGTCTCTATCCTCGTCCTTCTGCCCGCGAGGCCCCTTTCCTCGAGCAGGTTCCGCACCGTGGTGAGGGCCATCTGGGGGAAATTGTTCTCCTTGCTCAGGTGAGCGAGGAGGACGATGCGGTCTCTTTCGAGGCCGGCCTCTTTCTCTTCCTCCAGAAGATCGGCAAGCGCTTCTGCCGCGGCGTCGTTGGAAAGGTGTCCCTTTTCGCCGATGATCCGCTGCTTGAGGAACCAGGGGTATCTGCCTATCCTGAGGATGTTGACGTCGTGATTGGACTCGAGCACCAGTATGTCCGAGCCCCTCATGTTCATCCGGATCTCGTCGGTGACACAGCCCGTGTCGGTCACGATGCTGATCTTCCGCTCTTTGCAGCAGAATGAAAAACCCACCGGCTCCGCCGCGTCGTGGGAAACTGTGAAGGGTCTGACCGAGATATCTTTGATCTGGAACTCTTCACCGGCAGCGATCAGATCTATCGCCTTCGGGCAGGTCTCGCGGACCGCCTGTTCCGTTCCGCCTGTGGCAAAGAAGGGGACGGCCAGCTTTTTCATCAGCACCGGCAGGGCCTTTACGTGGTCCTGGTGCTCATGGGTGATGAGGACGGCGTCGAGGCTCTCGAGGGACAGGCCCAGGCTCTTCAGCCTCTGGTCTATCTGTCTCGCGCTGACGCCGGCGTCTACCAGCACGGCCGTGTTTTCGCTGAGGACGAGATAACTGTTGCCGCTGCTCCCGCTTGACAGTGAGCATATTGCCATATTCATCATTGCGGCTTCAGTATCGACCATTCCTGTGAAGAATTCATGTAAAGAAAATTAACGAATTGTTAAAGTATATGAAAACTCTCTTCATTTTCAGCGCCGCGGACCGGAGCGTTCACGGTCTTAGGCCGCGCGATGAGGCGCCTGCGGAAAGACGCACAGATCCGGACGTCCGCTTGAGGCCGCGGGTCCTGTCGTCAGGGCTGTGCACAAAGGCCGTGCGCGCCCGCTGCTCAGGAGGCACGCTCTCGCTCCCGCGGGTTCCCCGAGCGGTACCTCGTCGTAAGCCTTTTAGCAAGATATTCATCTGCTCTCCGCGGCTGCCGCCGCTCGATCGCAGTGAATATCTACGCAAAAGTCTTCTCCTCGCGCTAAGCTCTTCGGCGTCCTACGGCCGCCTCAATCACTAAGCGCCGCGACCCGCGGAAGTCCTCCTCACGCCGCGGGCAGCGCATGGCCTTCTTTCGCATGATCTTGCGCAGATGACTGCACGGCGCTGAAGAACGCATGCCTGAGGGGCGTTTGTAAGCACGGTATCTTCAAGCGATGCGAGGGCAAGGTGGGTCGGTCCGCCTTAGCCCCGTCTTGCTTGAGACGGGTGCCGGCTGTAGGCACCCGGCGAGGCACGGGGCGTGCCTGAGCAAGCGATGAAGAGACCGTTTGCTTACAAGCCCCGAAGGTCCGCGCGATGAGGCGCCGGCGAAAGGACGCGCATATCTGAACGTCCACCTGTCCCCCCACGGATCCTGTCGTCAGGGCTGTGCACAAAGGCCGTGCGCGCCCGCTGCTCAGGAGGCACGCTCTCGCTCCCGCGGGTTCCCCGAGCGGTACCTCGTCGTAAGCCTTTTAGCAAGATATTCATCTGCTCTCCGCGGCTGCCGC
>JAEEIC010000076.1 GCA_016281165.1 Bacillota bacterium
CCGACAGCGAGGGCGTGGCTGAGCGTCCCGTGAACGGCGGCAAGTGGTTCGACGTCGCCCACGTGGGCAAGACCCTGCCAGATTACGATTCCCTGCTGGTCCTGACCCATTTCAAGGGCCATGTGCGGGGAGGCTTCGGCGGTTCCAACAAGAACATAGGTATAGGCTGCGCCGACGGCCGCATCGGAAAGAAGGAAATCCACACCATCAAGGGCTCCGACAACATGTGGAGCATAGGCAACGAGGAGTTCATGGAGAGGATGACCGAGGTCACCAAGGCCGTTCTGGACTACTTCGGCGACAAGATCTGCTACATCAACGTGATGCGCAACATGTCGGTCAACTGCGACTGCGACGGCGTCGAGGCGGAGCCGGTGGTCACCCCCGACGTGGGCATCCTGGCTTCCCTTGACATACTCGCGGTGGACGCCGCCTGCGTCGACATGATCTATTCGCTCCCCGACGGAGGCGGGAAAGACCTCATCGAGAGGATGGAGTCCCGCCACGCCATGAGGCAGCAGAGCTACATGAAGGAGCTGGGAATGGGCAACGACCGCTACGTTCTCGTGGACATAGATAACGACGACAAGGAGATCACCGCTGCCGAGGCGGTCAAGGACGTAAAGCCCGAGTGGGTCCCCGACAGGTTCAACGTGTTCTGGGGAAGGAATAAACACTAAAAGAAAAGATGCAGCGCTCCGGCCTGCTGCCGGGGCGCCGCTGATATCAATGACAGAGCGGAAGGCGAGGAGGTCGCGATGCTTCTTTTATCAAGAGATGATATCTTAAGGGTCTTTAAGATGCCCGAGGCGATAGACGCGGTGAAGACCGCTTTTGCCATGGTCTCTTCCGAAAAATGCCAGGTGCCTTTAAGGACCATGATACAGGCCCCCAAAAGAAACGGAGCCTTTCTCTTCATGCCCGCCTACGCCGAAGACCTCGATCTCGCTTCCCTTAAATGTATAAACCAGTTCCCGGACAATATCGATAAGGGTCTGCCCTCGTCGCCGGCCCAGGTGCTTCTGATCGACGGGACCACAGGCCTGATGAAAGCGGTGATGGACGGAACCACAGTGACCCAGCTTCGGACCGGCGCCGCCAGCGGAGCGGCTTTTGACCTGCTGGCGAAAAAGGACTGCCGCGTCGGAGCCCTTATCGGCACCGGCGGCCAGGCGGCGACCCAGCTGGAAGCCATGCTCTGCGCGAGAAAGCTCAAAGAGGTCAGGGTATACGACCTCAACTGGGAGCGGACAAGGGCCTTCGCGGAGCGCATGGACGACGAACTGGACTATTACGGCGTAAGGATCGTTCCTGTCAGGACGTCGGACGAATGCATAGAAGACGCCGATCTCATCATAACCGTGACTCCCTCCACCGTTCCGGTATTTGACGGGACGAAGGTAAAGAAGGGGGCTACGGTGTCGTGTGTAGGGGCCTATCAGTACCACATGCAGGAGCTGGATCCCGCTCTGCTGCCCAGAGCCTCAAAGATATACTGCGATTCGGTAGAGGCCGTCCTCTCCGAATCCGGCGATCTTCTGCAGCCCATAGATAAGGGCATCATCACCAGAGAAGACATCACCGGAGACCTCGGCGACGTCATACTCGGAAAGCTCCCCGGCCGTGAGAATGACGATGAGATCATCATCTTCGAGACCGTGGGCGTCGCCGCCCAGGACCTGGTCACCGCCGCGAGGATATACGAAAAGGCCGTGAAGGCCGGCGCCGGACTGATGTGGGAGTAGGGAAAAGAGCTTCAGCCCCGGGCCGGAAGAAGTACGCTCTTGCGGCTTTGCGGCCTGTCGTATAAAATGACTGTAAGGCAGTCATCGCGTGCGCTCCGGCAGCTGCCGGGGCGCCGCTCTGCTTTAGGAACGCGCATTCATTCGAAAAAAACGTAAAGACAAGGAAGAGACAAGAATATGGAGACCATCAAACTCGCGGAAAAATACAAGAATGAGATGATCGAGACCAGGAGGATCATCCACGCCAACCCCGAGCTCAGCAACAAAGAGTTCGAGACCACGGCCCTCATCAAGGAGAAGCTCGCCGAATCCGGCATCGAGACCGTCGATATCGGCATGAAGACCGGCGTCATCGGCATCATCAGGGGCGGAAAGCCCGGCAGGACCCTGGGCATCAGAGAAGACATAGACGCTCTGCCCATGCCCGAAGAGACGGGCCTGCCGTTCTCCTCGAAGAACGAAGGCGTCTGCCACTCCTGCGGCCACGACATCCACACCGCCGTCCTGATATATACCGGAAAGATACTGAACGAGATCAAGGACGAGCTGGCCGGCAACGTGATGCTCATCTTCCAGCCCGCCGAAGAGGGGGGAGGCGGCGCCGCCCAGATGGCCGCGCACCGCTATTATGACGTCTTAAAGCCCGACATGTACGTGGGCCTTCATACCGCTCCCGCCATCCCCGCCGGCTCCATAGGAGTCAAATACGGGGCTTCGGGAGGGTCCGCCGACAGCTTCACCATCACCGTCACCGGTCTCGGCGGCCACGGCGCCCATCCCGAGAACTTCGTGAGCCCGGTCACCATCGCCGCTTACCTCATCACCCAGATGGAGACCATACTGGCCCGCGAGAACGATCCGAGAAAGCCTGCCGTCCTCACCGTCGGCAGCATCCACGGCGGCACCAAGGGCAATATCGTCCCCGACAGCGTCGTCATGCAGGGCACCATGAGGACCCTCGACGCCCAGCTCAGGCTCGATATGAAGGCGGCTCTAAAGCGCATAGTCGAGGGCTGCTGCGCCACCATGAGGGGCAAGGGCGTGCTCGAGTGGGACGCCGACGGCGTGCCCGTGCTCTACAACGACGAGAACGTCACCCAGCAGATCTACGACTCGGCGGCTAAGCTCCTCGGTGAGGACCACATAGTCGTCGGCAAGGAGCCCTCCATGGGTTCCGAGGATTTCTCGGTCTTCTTCGACTACGGCCCCGGCGCCCAGTTCAGCCTCGGCACCCAGACTCCCGGAAAGCCCGAGACCTGCTACGGCATCCACAATGCCCGCAACGTCTTCGACGAGGACTCCATTCCCGTGGGCGTGGGCGTCCTGGTGCAGATCGCCAGAGACTATCTTAAGTAGTCCGGACCTTATCGTTCACGCGGCGGACCGCTCTGCGGCCCGCTTTTTTTACGCGTTCCGGACGCCGTAATAAAAATGTGATATTTCAAAAAAGGAAATAGGTCTTGCATTTTATCCCCCCTTAATGTATAGTCCATTTTGCTGACAAATCGGGCGGCGCCTTCCTTTGAACACACGGACGCGCCCGGCAGGCCGGTGATCCGGCTGCCCGACCGAAGGAGAGCAAGGACTTCTCTCTCAGAGCCGCACGGCGATCAAGGCGGCAGCATCTGAAAACAGGACGTGGTTCCCGCGGCATGGCGGGGGTACCGATCAGGAGCTGATAATTCCCGAAATGAACAAAAACAAATACTTTAAGCTTGAGGCGGATATGAGGAGCTCCGCCGCGCGGCCCTTGTGTGTCAGGACCGCAGATACCGTAAAAAGCTTGGTAGAAAACACGTTCGATATCCCTAGCTCAGAGCCTTCGCGCCTGGGCTGTTTTACGTTATAAGGAGCAAAAAGCATGATAGAGATCAGGAACCTGACCAAGGAGTATGACAACGTCACACCCTTAAAGGACGTGAGCATCACCATCAACGACGGCGACGTCATCGCCGTCATCGGGCCCTCCGGCACCGGCAAATCGACGCTTCTGCGCTGCATAAACCAGCTCGAGACCCCGACCTCCGGCCAGATCATAGTCGACGGGGAGGACATCACCGCCCCCGGCTGCGACCTCAACGAGGTGCGCAAGAAGATGGGCATGGTCTTCCAGAGCTTCAATCTCTTCGGCCACCTCACGGTGCTCGAGAATATCATGAACCCCCAGATCACCCTGCTTGGCAGGAGCCGCCAGGAGGCCTACGACAAGGCCATGGAGCTCCTCGACAAGGTCGGTCTGTGGGCAAAAGCTCTCAATTATCCCGACGAGCTCTCCGGCGG
>JAEEIC010000077.1 GCA_016281165.1 Bacillota bacterium
AAAAAGCCCCTCCGCTGGGCTGCGGAAGGGCTTTCGTTTGTCAAAGGAAATCGGCGCTTAAGAGGCTGCGGCTGAGCGGTCTCCGCAGGCCCGCGAAAACCATCGGCAGCCTGGCGGTCCCGTTGGGCCGGCGCTGCTGCTTTGACCTTCTTTCAGGCCGCTCCTACAGCTCGACCGTTCTGGGCGCGGCGGTGAAGGAGTTGAAGGTAGCGGTCCCGTTTTTGAGCCTGAAGACGGCGGTGTTGTCGTCGTTCTCGTCGTACATACCTCTCAGGTTGGGATAGGCGTCCAGCATGTGCTTCTTCGCTTCGACGCGCTCGTCGAGGGAGGCTTCGCAGGCCAGCCTCAGCCAGGCGCCGCCGTCGAAGGCGCAGATCTCGATGCGGGGGTCCGCGATCATCTGCTGCGCGACGGGCTTGACCTTTCCGGTCTGGATGTAGAGGCCGCCTTCGAAGAGGTCGATGGTGCCGAAGGGCCTTACGCGGGGCTGGCCGCCCTCATCGACGGTCGCCAGGTAATAGGTGCCGCATTTTTTCAGGAATTCGTAGATCTCGTTCATATTATTCCTCCTTTTCGGTACGCTCCGCGGAGCGGTATATCCTGCCGCTCCGCGCCGCTGCTACAGGTTCTTTACCATTCTGACCGCGATGGCGAGGGCCTGCTCGCGGGTGGCCTGGGCGTAGCCGACGGCCTTTTCCGCGTCGGTCACCGCCTTGGGGCTGAAGGCGCCGTTGCTGCCTTCGACGATGTGGTTGGCGGCCATGAAGTATACGCTGTCGTAGGCCCAGGACGAGATCTTCTCATCGTCGCTGAACCTGGCGGGCATGGTATACGCTTCCTTGAACTGAGCGTCGAAATCGCCGTCGGTCTTGAGGGTCCAGCCGCTGAAGTTCACCTTTTTCCATACTCTCGTGAGCATGGTCGCGGCCTGCTCGCGGGTGAGCAGGTCGCCGGGCCCGAAGAGATCGCCCGCGCTGTTCTTTCCGTCGGTGATGCCGACGTTGAACGCCTTCAGGACCTCGGGGTCGTCGGTATCCTTGAAGGGATCCTCCGCGGCTTCAGCCTCGGTATTCGTGAGCGCCTCGAAGACCTTTACGCTCACCGCGGCGAACTCGGCTCTCGTGATCTTTTTGGTCAGGTCTTGGCCCTTGAGGCAGTCGGGGATGAGGCCCAGCCTGTCAGCCTCCGCCAGCTCGGGAAGGGCCCACTGGGAAGCGGTGAAATCCACTTTCTCGTTGAGGACCAGCATGTCGGACCAGTCGCTGTATCTGGAATTGCCGTCGGCGTCGGCCCCGCTGTACCTGGCGCGGGCCCTGACCTCGGAATCGACGTGGAGCTCGTCCAGATACTGGGTCTCGAAGACACCGTTCCACGAGTCTTCGTGGTCGTGATTGGGCGAGGGCGCGATGGCGGTCTCCTGCCATTCGCCGCCGTCGACGGAATACTGAAGATCGATCTGGCCGATGTAGCCGGCCTGATTGAAGCCGAGCTCGTGGTTCTCGAAGTGATCTATGGCGCTCAGCACATTGGCGGGCGTCTGTACCGTGACCTCCAGCCAGACGAAGCCCTCTCCGTCATCGTGGATCTCCAGATCGGATATGATGGGCGCGGTCTTAAGGTCTGCCTCCGTCGGCTCCGCCGCCCACGCGGCAGCGGGGAAAAGGGACAGCGCCAGCAAAAGCGTGAGTATTGTTGCGATGATCCTGCGTTTCATGATATCGTCCTCCGATCGTTTAGTGACAAGATGATTGAGGTAACTGCACATCCATTTTAATAGACCGCCGCTCCGCGCGCAAGGCGCGGGGCGTATTTTCGGCGTAAACCCAAAGGGATCCGAAGAGAAAAGGGCATTTTACGGCAGGCCGCGCGGTTTTCCGGCCGCGGGGAATAAAAAGAGCCCCTGAGGGCTCTTAAGGAGGTCGACCATGGGTCTTTGGCGGCAGGCGCCTTCGTCAGACTTTTTTGCCCTGCTTATGGCAGCTGCCCGACATGGGGCAGGATCCGCAGCCGCAGCCGCAGCTGTTCCTGCCGGCTCTCTTATCGCGTATCATCTTTCTGACGATCAGGAAGACGACGGCTGCGAGCACGGCGGCGACGATCAGCGTCGATAATATATTTGTCTCACCGTTCATTGTATATTTCCTTTCGGGGCCCGGCCCCTGCGCGGCAGATGCTTCTTTTCAGCGGGCGTGGTTAGCTATAACTAACCGCATGATGATCATACCCGCCTTTGGGGGATTTGTCAATAGGAAAGCCGCATCTCGCCCTCGCGGGGAATGCGGTTTCCGGTATTTTGTTCAGTTGCCGCTGCAAAAAACACGCTCTTTAGCGGAAAAGATCGCTGTGGGTCCCGGTCCGAAACAGAAAAAGTTCGAGCTCATCCTGCTCGATCCTGTAGATCAGCAGCCAGTCGTTTTTAACGTGGCATTCCCTGAAGCCCGAATAGACGCCCGCAAGCGTGTGATCACGGTGCTGCGGACCGAGCGTCTCCCCCCGGGCGAGAGTATCAACGGTCTCTTTCAGGGGCTGCAGGTCGATCCCTCTCTTTATGGCCGTCCTCAGATCCTTTACGAAGCGATTAGACCTTGTAATCTTCAGCATCTTCGGCGACCTCACCAAGGAGCTCATCGAACGACCCGTAGCGCGGATATTTTATTCTATCCCGCTTCATCTCCTCATATTCCGCAAGGGCTTCACGTGTCTGAGCATTCGGTATATCGCGGCGGATCTCGAACGGGATCCTCTGTTCTCTGACAGCCTGTCTGAGGAATATGGATATCGCGGTCGAAAGATCCATCCCCAGATCTGCGAAGAGCTCCTGAGCCGAGCGCTTGAGCGCGGGATCGAGGCTGATGTTCGCGCTTGTCTTGCTCATGATATGCGCACCTCCTGCGCATAATATATCAGATACATGCGGAAAACGCAAGGCTTTCCGTGTGTATCTCAGCTATATGAAAACGGCGCGGCATCGCGCCGCGCCGTGTGTATGAGCGTCAGGGGAAGGGGATCTCTTTGGGGACGAGCCACTCCTGGCCGCCCATGTAGGGCTGCAGGACCGCGGGGATGTGCACGCTGCCGTCCTCCCGCAGGTTGTTCTCCAGGAAGGCGATGAGCATCCGCGGGGGAGCCACGACGGTGTTGTTCAGGGTGTGGGGGAAGTAATTGCCTTTCTCCTTGTCGCGCACCCTGATGCCGAGGCGCCTGGCCTGGGCGTCGCCCAGGTTGGAGCAGCTGCCGACCTCGAAGTACTTCTTCTGCCTGGGGGACCAGGCTTCGACGTCGAGAGACCTGACCTTGAGATCGGCCAGATCTCCGCTGCAGCACTCGAGGGTCCTCACGGGGATGTCGAGGGTCCTGAAGAAGTCGACGCTGTTCTGCCAGAGCCTGTCGAACCACTTGGGAGACTCTTCGGGCTCGCAGATGACGACCATCTCCTGCTTCTCGAACTGGTGGATGCGGTAGACGCCTCTCTCCTCGATGCCGTGGGCCCCGACCTCTTTTCTGAAGCAGGGGGAGTAGCTGGTGAGGGTCTGGGGCAGCTCGCTTTTGTCGAGGATCTGGTCGATGAACTTGCCGATCATGGAATGCTCGGAGGTGCCGATCAGGTAGAGGTCCTCGCCCTCGATCTTGTACATCATGTTCTCCATCTCGGAGAAGCTCATGACGCCCCTCACCACGTCGCCGTGGATCATGAAGGGCGGGACGTAATAGGTGAAGCCCCTGTTGATCATGAAATCGCGGGCGTAACTGAGGATGGAGCTGTGGAGCCTGGCGATGTCGCCTTTAAGGTAATAGAAGCCGTTGCCGGAGGTGCGCCTGGCGGAATCGAGGTCGATGCCGTCGAAGCTCTCCATGATGTCGACGTGGTAGGGGATCTCGAAATCCGGTACGGCGGGCTCGCCAAAGCGCTCGATCTCGACGTTCTCGGAGTCGTCTCTGCCGATGGGGACCTCGGGGCCGATGATGTTGGGGATGACCATCATGCGCTTTTTGATCTCTTCGCCCAGCCTGGCTTCCTCAGCCTCGAGGGCGGCCAGCTCGTCCGCCATGTCGGTGACCAGCTTCTTGGTCTTTTCGGCCTCTTCCTTAAGGCCCTGCTTCATCAGGGCGCCGATCCGGCGGCTGACGGTGTTGCGCTGCTGGCGCAGCTCGTCGCCCCTGGCCTTGGCCTGCCTGACCTTTTCGTCCATGGCGATGATCTCGTCGACCAGCGCCAGCTTTTCATCCTGGAATTTCTTGCGGATGTTCTCCTTTACCGCTTCCGGATCCGTTCTGACAAGTTTGATGTCTAACATGAATATCCTCCTGATTTATCAAACGCGGAACGCGTCCGCGAGATCTGCGAATTCTCTGAGGCTCAGGGTCTCGGCCCTGCGCCCTCCGTCTATGCCGGCCTCTTCGAGGGCCCGCGAGACAGCGTCTTTGGCGAAGCCTCCCAGGACCAGGGCATTGGCGAGGGTCTTGCGCCTCTGGCCGAAGCCCGCCTTGATGATCCTGAAGAGCAGGTCTTTGTCTCCGACCGGGACGGTCCCTCCCTTTACGAGCGTGAGCGTCACCACAGCCGAGTCGACCTTGGGCCGGGGGACGAAGAGCTCCGCGGGGACCTCTCTTACCAGCTTCGGCACCCCGTGATACGAGAGCTCGAGGGTCAAAACGCAGTAGGGCCTGGTGCCCGGCTCTGCCATGACGCGCTCGGCGACTTCCTTTTGGACCATCACCGTGATGCTCTCGGCGCCGGTATCCGCTTCGAGCAGGGCGGTGAGTATGGGAGTCGTGATGTAGTAGGGGAGATTTCCGACTATCCTTATATCTTCAGGCTTCGAGCCGTCCTCAAGGCGTCCCTTCTCTTCGATCAGGGCCTTGAGATCGGTCTTCATTATGTCCTGATTTATTATCTCAACATTGTTATATAACAGCAGATTTTTATCCAGTATGGGGATGAGCCGCTCATCTATCTCGACGGCGATGACCTTGCCCGCTCTTTCGGCCAGTGCCATGGTGAGAAAGCCCATGCCGGGCCCGATCTCGATGACGAGGCTCCCTGGATGAGCGCCGCAGGCCGCGGCTATATCCTCTGTGACCGTTTCGTCGTTGATGAAGTTCTGGCCCAGCGACTTATCGAATCTGAAATGATAGCGCTTTTCCAGAGCCCTTATCTCGTCTGCCGGGGATATTCCTGACATGCCTTCTCAAGCTCCTTTAGGCTCACCCTGAAAAATCTCAGCTTTTTAAGAAAAGCCCTGCTGTTGCCTCCGCCGAGGCCCAGGACTTTTCCCGCGCTCTCGCGCCTTTTCATGGAATCCTCGCGTCCCGTAAGGCCCAGGCGGAAGAGATCCTCTTCGCTGACCGCGGGAGCCGCGTCCTCTTCGGCGGAGCTCTCTTCATCTCCGCTCTTCGGGCCCGCCGCCCTGAGCAGGGCCGCCCTTATCGCCTCGGGCGAGGCGTTCTCTATGCCTATATCTCCGCCCTTTTCGGCCTCGCTCATGGTGAGGAAGGCCTGCTTCGCCTGCGGGAAGAGCTTCGTGAGCCTTTCCCTTATGCGCCGGCCGGAATGATCGGGATCGGTAAAGATGATGATGCCTTCTTCTTCGTAGGCCTTCTTTATCAGGGCGAGAGTCTCTTTGGTGATGCCGAAGCCGTGGGTCGCGATGCTGCAGCAGTCAAGAGCCCTGGAAAGAGCCGCCTGATCGTCCCTGCCCTCGACTACGACGGCCTCTCTGATCTTCACGGCTTGACCTGCTCGGGCATCTCGTCCGGCTCTTCCTTCTTCTCTTCGTCCTTCACCACGTAGAGGACCTCGCCGTCATATATCATGCGCAGCTCGGATCTCGCCTGCTGCTCCACGTACTCGTCGCTCTCGACTATCTCCAGCTCCTGCTCGAGGCCCGTGCGCTGGTATTCGAGCTCGGCCAGCTGCTCGTCGGCCCGCTTCTTTTCCTCCTGCAGCTGGAAGATGCCCATGGTATTGATCGCGGTGACCACCGCCGCCACCATGACGGCCGCGATGCAGAGCACCCAGATCAGGGCTCCCCTGCGGCGCCTTCTGCTCCTCTTCTGCTGGCGGGTCAGCTCCTGCTGCTCCTCGCGCTGCCTCGCTCTTTGGGCCTTGCGCTCGATCTGGGCGTCAGTGGTCCTGTCCCTGAACATATCTTCGTCTGTGTACCTACTCAATGTCTCTCACACCTCTTCTGATAACTACGGGAAGAACTATGCTGATCTTCGTGCCTTCGCCGACCCGGCTCTCGGCCTCGATGGTGCCGCCGTGGCTGTCGACGATCTCCTTGGTGATCGCCAGCCCCAGTCCGGTGCCGCCCATGGCCCTGGAGCGGGCCTTGTCGACACGGTAAAAGCGCTCGAATATGCGGGGCAGGGACTCCGGCGGGATGCCGATGCCGCTGTCCTGCACGCTGACGCGCACTCTGTCTTTCTCCTGGACGATATCCACGTCTATATGGCCGCCCTCGTTGGTGTACTTGATGGCGTTGGACATGATGTTCATCACGACCTGCTCCATCCTGTCTTTGTCGAGGTTGACCCTGATGTCGCCCTCTTCGTCGTAGAGGGCGTTGATGGTGAGATCCTTCTGTTTGGCGGTCATCTCGACCTTCATCAGCACCATGTTGACGAGCAGCACGATGTTGCCCTCGCGCAGGAAGATGGGCTCCTGCTGGTGGTCGAGACGCGAGAGCTGCAGCAGGTCTTTGACCAGGCGGTTCATGCGGTCCGCCTCTTTGTCGACGATCTGCAGGAAGCTGACAGCCGTGTCTTTATCGTCGAGAGCCCCGTCGAGCAGGGTCTCGGTATAGCTCTTGATATTGGTAAGAGGGGTCTTGAGCTCGTGCGACACGTTGGCCACGAAATCGGTCTGCATGTCTTCGAGCTTCTGCCTCTCGGTGATGTCCTGGATGACGAGTATGATGCCCACGTCCCTGCCGTTCTCGTCCTTGAAGCGGTCGAAGCGTATGACGTAGGTCTCGTTCTCCCGGCGGTAGACGGTCTGCCCGCCGCCGCTGTCGCAGCCCTCCTTGATACGCGTGAGCGAGAGCTTCTCGTCCAGCCCGCCCATGATCTCCTCGTAGGAGCTGGCGGAAAGATCCGCCTCCTGGGCGATGCCGAGTATCGATCTGGCCGCGGGATTGGCGTGTATGATGTTCCCCGCCAGATCTATGGCGACCAGTCCGTCCGCCATGTAGCGCAGTATGGTGCCCAGCTTGTTCTTTTCGTTGTTGATCTCGCTGATGGTCTCGCCCAGGCGCTCAGCCATCATGTTGAACATCTCGGCCAGCTGGCCGATCTCGTCGTCGCTCTTGACCGGAGCCCTGATGCCGAAATCGCCCTGCGACATGATCTCGACCTTGTCGGTCACGTCGTTGATGGGGACGGTGATGCTGCGGGCGAGGGCAAAGCCCAAAAGCACGGTGATCACCAGGGCCAGCAGGGTGCCTTCGACGAAGATCATCTTCGCCTGGCCCAGGAAGGAGTTTATGGAGGAAAGGTCGGCCCTCACGTAGACGACGCCCTTCACGCCTTCTTCTCCCTTGACGGCGTAGCAGAGGTTCTTGACGGCGATGCCGCCGGCGCTGCCGTCCGACTCGCCGCTCTCGCCGGTCATGAGGCTCGCGACGATGATGTCGGAGTCGAAGAGCTCGGCCGCGCTCTTGCCCAGCAGGCTGGTGTTGGTGGAGGCGATGATGTCGAGCCTTTCGTCCACCACCGAGAGTTCCTGGGTGAAGCCGCTGGTCCAGCTGTCGTCGAGGGCCTGCTGTATCTCGGGGGCGTGGTCTTTCAAGCTCTCAAAGCTCTCGAGGAAGCTCAGAAGGTTGCTGCCGCTCACTGTCCTGGTGATATTGTCCCTCAAAGACCCCATCTGATAGCTCTGGATGCGGTCGATCAGGAACACGGAAACGATGGTCATCGCGATGAAGACCAGCATGAAGTATATGAGGACTATGCGCCAGCGAACGCTGCTGTGCCTCTTCACCTATTCGGGCCTCCTGAAGTAGTAGCCTATGCCTCTTCTGGTCATTATGTAGCGGGGATCCGAAGGATCGTCCTCCAGCTTTTCCCTCAGGCGCCTCACCGTGACGTCCACGGTGCGTATGTCGCCGTAGTATTCGTAGCCCCAGACCTCTTCGAGCAGCTGCTCGCGCGAGAAGACTCTCTCTTCGCGTTCGGCCAGGTAGCGCAGAAGCTCGAACTCTCTTAAGGTCAGGTCGAGCCTCTCGCCGTTCTTCCTCACCTCGAAGCGGTTCATGTCTATCTCGAGGTTGCCGAAGGCCTTGACGTCGGGCTGCTCCTCGCTCTTCTCGCCTATGCTCTCGGACCTTCTGATGTTGGCCTTGATGCGGGCGATGAGCTCCCTCATGCCGAAGGGCTTGGTGATGTAGTCGTCGGCTCCGAGCTCCAGGCCCAGGACCTTGTCGACCTCTTCCTCTTTCGCGGTGAGCATCAGTATGGGCACGCTGCTCTTTTCGCGCACTCTCTTGCAGACCTCGAAGCCGTCCATCAGGGGCAGCATGATGTCCAGAAGTATCAGGTCGCAGCCGCAGGAGAGGGCCTTGTCGAGCCCTTCGCGCCCGTCATAGGCGGTCTCCACGCTGTAGCCTTCTTTTACGAGATTGAACTTTATGATATCGGAGATCGAAGCCTCGTCTTCTATTATCAGGATCTTTTTGGGGGTGTTTTCGTTTGCCATTATACAAGCGCCTCCTTTGACATTTCAGTATAGCACACGGATAAATGCAAGTCAAAAGGGCGGGAATTTTTGTGAGAGATTCACGGACGCGCGGGGGCGGAAAAGAAGTCGGCCAGCTGCCTGATCATCGAGCCGCAGCGCATGCGGGTGAACATGATGTTGTTGTGCTGGCCCCTGCCGTCGTAGATGCTTATGCCCGAGGAGAGGGGCAGAAAGAGCCGGCCGCCGTCGAAGAGCTGGTCGTGCAGGTAGACTACGCATTTGATCCCCGCGCCTTCGGGAAGCTCCTGCCGCAGGGCGGGCTTGTAGACGTCGCGCACCTTGACGGCGGGGTGGTCTGTGTCCTTCTCGTAGGGGGTGACGAAGACGCGGCAGGTCTTCGCGCCGTCCTCGTCTTCGATGATCTGCACGTCCATGGCGTCTTCGGTCCACTGCTTGAGCTCGATGATGGCCCAGCGCTCTTTGCCCGGGTCGCGGAGCAGGACGTCGGCGCGGCTGCCCCCCTTGGTGTTCGCGAGCCGGTATTCGAGGAAGACTTCGAGGGGCGGCAGGCCCGGGACCGTATCCTTCTCGTTCATGAGCCTTTCCCTGAAGACTCTGAGGGCTTCTTTCTGGCGCGCAAGGCTCGCGGCGGCTTCGGCAAGCTTTCCCTCTTCGAGCATCATAAGGCCGGTGTCGAGACCGGCCAGATCCTTGGCAAGGCCGCTGTCCAGGGCTTTTCTGATGCTCCCGCGGCTGTTCTCCCTCATCACCGCGCAGGCGGGGGAGGCTCTGAAGGCCGCGAGCTCGGGGCAGTCTTTAAGGGCCCTGAGGGCGTTTATGTGCTTTTCGAGCTCGTCCTCGAGAGCGAGGCTCTCTTCGCAGGTCTGCCTGACGTACTCGGGAAAGTCGTAAAGCAGCAGGGCGAGGTCGGGCAGGGAGCGTCGCCAGGAATCGCTCTCCGCTCCCTCCGCTCTTTCGGGCCTTCCCAGGCGGGGATGCACGAGGCCGTAAAGGTCGCGGCAGAGCTCCTCGATGCTGTCCGGGCGGGTCGCGCGGTAAAATTCTTCTATACTATTAAGATACTTTCGGTCTGCCATGTTATCTGCGGTCAAAATGCTTCCGATCTGCTGTATCGTCCGCGGTCGATACGCCCGGATCCGCTGTGCTGCCTGCGGTCAGGGCGCTTATGATCGGACGTACTGACCTAGAGCCTGCGGAACACCGCGTCGGTGAGGGCGTCGTGGAGATAGCGCAGCTCCTCTTCGGAGGGGGCTGTGTCGTAGCCCATGTAGGCGCTGTTGTAATAGTTGAGTACGTAATCGGGGTCGGTTGGGAGCTGGCGCCAGAGCGCGCGGCCGCGGCCGACGTGCTCGACGTAGTGCTCAAAGGCGAGCAGGGCGAGATAGACGTTCCTGACGGCGAAGCACTCGCTCTGGCTGATGTACTGCTCGAGGCTCT
>JAEEIC010000078.1 GCA_016281165.1 Bacillota bacterium
GACCTTCATGAAGCAGCGTCCGGCGTCGGCGATGACTGTCCTGGCGTTTCCGCCCATGACGCACTTACCGACCTTGACGGTGATGCCGGCGGCCTTGGCTTCGGCGTCAGTCATGCCCACGGAGGCGATCTCGGGATGGCTGTATATGCAGCCGGGGATGATCGAAAGATCGACGCTGGGCTCGACTCCCGCGATCATCTCCACGCAGGCAGTCCCCTGGGCGGCGGCTACATGGGCCAGCTGCACTCTGGAGGAGACGTCGCCTATGGCGTAGATATGGGGGATGGAGGTCTCGAAGCGCTTGCCGACAGCGATGCTCCTGCGGTTCATCTCGGGCTGCAGGCCCTCGGCGAAGAGACCGGCGGAGTAGGGGCTCCTGCCGATGGCGCAGAGGACGTACTGTCCGCTGACCGCTTCTTCTTTATCGCCGCTGGCGAAGACGACGGTCATGCCGCCTTCGTTCTGCTCGACTCTCTTCACCATGGCCTTGGTGTGGATCTCGACGCCGAGCTTCTTGAGGTTCATGGCCAGGTTCTGGCCCAGTTCCTTATCCATGTTGGGAAGGAGCCTGTCGAGGCCTTCCACGATGGTGACCTTTGTGCCGAGCTCCGCGTAGAAGGTGGCGAGCTCAACGCCGATGACGCCGCCGCCGATGATGACCAGCGACTCGTAGAGAGTGTCGGTCCCCTCGAGGAGGGTGTCGGAGGTCAGTACGCCGGGAAGATCGAGGCCCGGGATGGGGGGCATGGCGGGCACGGAGCCGGTGGCGATGAGTATATCGTCGGCCGTGACTTCGCTGACGCTGCCGTCAGCCGCCGTGACGCTCACTCTGCCCTGGGCTTCTATCCTGCCCTTGCCTCTGAGCAGAGTGACCTTGGCGGCCTTGAAGAGGCCTTCTATGCCCTGGGACATCTTCTGAGTGACCTGGTCCTTGTAGGCGAAGACCTGGGTAAGATCGAAGCTGGGCTCGGCGTGTACGCCTATGGCTCCGCCCTTCTTCGCTTCGGTGTAGAGCTCCGAGACGTGGAGCAGGGCCTTGGTGGGAACGCAGCCTCTGTTGAGGCAGGTGCCGCCGGCTTCGCGGGCTTCCACGACGGCGGTCTTGAGGCCGAGCTTGGCGGCTCTTAGGGCCGCGGTATATCCGCCGGGGCCCGCCCCTATGACTATAAGCTGATAGTCGTTCATTTTATCTCCTGTAATATGCCCTTTGCGGGGCCGTTGATAGACTGATGATCAAATATCCTGTTCGAGGAGCAGGGACACGATATCGTCCTTCTCTTTGAGGTCTGAAGACCTGAGCCGCGAGATCATCTCTTCTCTGCCGAACCTCGCGCCTTCGAGCGTTTCGCTCAGCTTTGAGGCCAGGGTCCAGTCCATTGAATCGGTATAGACCCTCGCGGCGCTGATCACGCCTGCCGTCACTCCCAGCTCGAGCCTTATCTCTCCCCAGGGGAAACGCTTCTCAAAGACCGCGTCCAGGGGCAGGTCTCTGCCGAAGTTCCACTCCCAGGAGGAGTTGCGCTCCGTCAGCTCTCTCACCCTCTCTTCGCTGATGAAGGAGGGGACTATCCTCTCCGCCTTCATGCCGAAGACCTTCTCGAAGCTCTCTTCCATGGCCGAAGCCAGCTCTTCGGGGGTCAGACCGGGCCTGAGCGCGGCGAGGTTCACGACCCTGGAGCGTACCGAATCGACGCCCCTGGCTTTTAGCTTCGCTTCCGAGGGCTTGAGATACCTTGCCAGCCTGTCCTGATCGACGGAGATCAGCAGGGTGCCGTGGTGGTAGCTCCTGCCGTTGTGGCTGTAGAAGGCGTTGCCCGAGAACTTGCGTCCCGAGGCGAGTATGTCGTTCCTGCCGGAACGCTCGGCCTCGATGCCCAGGGACCTGCAGGCGCCCTCGATGACCGAGAGCTGCCGGTCGAGGTCGTAGTCCTCGCTGCACGTGATGAAGGTGAAGTTGAGATTGCCCAGGTCGTGGAATACGGCGCCGCCGCCCGAGAGCCTTCTGGCCAGGCGGCCGCCTTCGCTCTCGAGAACGGAGACGCGGCATTCCTTCCAGGCGTTCTGGTTGCGGCCGATGACGACGGTGTTCTGATTCTGCCAGAGGTAGAGCAGGAAAAGCCCCGCGGGGAGGCTCTCGGTGAGAGCCTCCTCCAGGGCCAGATTCTCATAAGGGTCAAAGCCCCGTCCTCTTACGATAACGAGCTTATCGACCATATGCGGTTATTATGCCTCTTTCCAGCGGACCACGGGCTTCCTGGCGGCCAGTACCTCATCGGGACGGCCGATCTGGGCGTGGTGCGGGGATTCGTGCATGTACTCGGGATCCTTGTGAGCGAGCTCGCAGACCTTGTGGAACACGTCGGCTGCCCAGTCCAGAGTCTCCTTGCTCTCGGTCTCGGTGGGCTCAAGCATGAGAGCCTCGTGGACGATGAGCGGGAAGTACATCGTAGGCGGATGCATACCGTAGTCGATCAGGGTCTTGGCTACGTCCAGAGCGGAGACGCCGGTCTCCTTCTTGAACTCGCCCAGGTCGAGCACGAACTCGTGCATGCAGATCCTGTCGAAGGCGGGCTCGAAGGCTCCCTTGATCTGATGCATCAGGTAGTTGGCGTTGAGGACAGCGTTGGTGGACGCTTCGGGCACGCCTTCCCTGCCGAGAGTCAGCAGATAGGCGAGAGCCTTGACGACTACCAGGAAGTTGCCCGCGAAGCCTCTGACCTGAACATGTCCTTCCTCATCCATCAGAGCGGACTTGGGAAGGAAGGGGGCCAGGAACTCCTTGCAGCCTACCGCGCCGGCGCCGGGACCGCCGCCGCCGTGGGGAGTGCTGAAGGTCTTGTGCAGGTTCATGTGGATGCAGTCGAAGCCCATGTCTCCGGGCCTGACGATGCCCATGACAGCGTTGAGGTTGGCGCCGTCATAGTAGCAGAGACCGCCGGCCTCGTGCACGAGCCTGGTGATCTCGAGGATGTTCTGGTCGAAGATGCCGACGGTGTTGGGGTTGGTCAGCATCAGTCCCGCGGTGTCGTCGCCGAGAGCGGCCTTGAGGGCCTCAAGATCGACGCAGCCGAGAGGATCGGAAGCGATGTTGACGATCTCGTATCCGCACATAGCCGCGGTGGCGGGGTTGGTGCCGTGGGCGGAGGCGGGGACGATGATCTTGGTCCGGGCCTTGTCGCCCCGGGCGTCGTGGTACTGCTTGATGAGCAGGACGCCGGTGAACTCGCCGTGGGCGCCGGCGGCGGGCTGGAAGGTCATGCCGTCCATGCCGGAGATCTCGCAGAGGTACTTGGCGGCCAACTCGTAGACCTCCCGGCAGCCCTTGACCGCGTCGGCGGGGGCCAGGGGGTGGATATTGGTAAAGCCGGGCAGGGCCGCGGCC
>JAEEIC010000079.1 GCA_016281165.1 Bacillota bacterium
AAAGAGATGCTGGAAGTGGGCGAGGCCTTCGACATGGTCATCGCCATCGGTCCGCTGATCATGATGAAGTTCGTCGTGGCCGCCTGCAGGCCCTTCCAAGTGCCCGTCACCGTGTCCATGAACCCCATCATGATCGACGGCACCGGCATGTGCGTGGGCTGCCGCCTGACCCTGGTCAAAGAAGACGGGACCCGGGTCACGAAGTTCGCCTGCGTGGACGGACCGGACTTTAACGGCTACGAAATCGACTTTGACGAGGCGATGAGCCGCAGCCGCATGTATTTTGACTTTGAGCGGCACGCCCACGAAGAGGCCTGCCGGCTGTTCGCCCAGGCGTAAGGAGGGAGAAGAGATGGCTGTCAACCCGAAGAAAAACGAAATGCCCGCCCAGGCTCCCGAGGTGCGCGCCCATAATTTCAGCGAGGTCGCCCTGGGCTACACCGCCGAGGTCGCGCCGGACGAGGCAAAAAGGTGCCTCAACTGCAAGGCCCGGCCCTGCGTCAGCGGCTGCCCGGTCAACATCGACATTCCGGATTTCATCAGCGAGATCCGCAAAGGAGACTATGAAGCCGCCTACCGGGTCATCACCCGCTCGTCCTCCCTGCCGGCCGTCTGCGGCCGCGTCTGCCCGCAGGAGAGCCAGTGCGAGGCCCAGTGCACCCTGCATGTGAAGGCGAAGATGGACCCGGTCGGCATCGGAAGGCTCGAGCGCTTCGTGGCCGACTGGCACAATGAGCACAGCACGGAGCAGCCCGAACGCCCCGCCCCGAACGGCCACAGGGTGGCCGTCGTCGGCGCCGGCCCCTCCGGCCTCACCTGCGCGGGCGACCTGGCCAAGAAAGGCTATCAGGTCAGCGTGTTCGAGGCCCTGCACACAGCCGGCGGCGTGCTGGTCTACGGCATCCCCGAGTTCCGTCTGCCCAAGTCCATAGTCCAGAAGGAAGTCGACGGGCTCAAGGCCCTGGGCGTCAAGGTCGAGACCAACGTGGTCGTCGGCAGGACACTCTCTGTGGACGAGCTCTTCGACGACTACGGTTTCGAGGCCGTCTTCATCGGCTCCGGCGCGGGTCTCCCCGCCTTCCTCAGGATCCCCGGCGAGAACCTCAGCGGCGTCTACTCCGCCAACGAGTTCCTGACCCGCATCAACCTGATGAAGGCTTATAAAGAAGGCTCCGACACTCCCATCAAGCACAACGTGAAGGTCGCCGTCGTCGGCGGCGGCAACGTCGCCATGGACGCGGCCCGCTGCGCCAAGAGACTGGGCGCCGAAGAGGTATCCATAGTCTACCGCCGTTCTCTTGAGGAGCTGCCCGCCAGGAGAGAAGAGGTCGAGCACGCCATGGAAGAAGGCATCGATTTCAAGCTCCTCAACAATCCTGTCGAGATCATCGGCTACAAGAACCCCGACGATCCCAGGGATCCCAAGAACGGCACCGTCTGCGGCATGAAGTGCGTACGCATGGAGCTGGGCGAGCCCGACGCCTCCGGCAGAAGAAGGCCTGTGGAGATCCCCGGATCCGAATTCATGCTCGACGTCGACTGCGTCATCATCGCCATCGGCACCACCCCCAATCCCCTGATCAAGTCCACCACCGCGGGCCTGGAGGTGAACCGCAAGGGCGGCATCATCGTCAATGAGGAGACCGGCAAGACCTCGAGAGATCACGTCTACGCCGGCGGAGACGCCGTCACGGGCGCCGCCACCGTGATACTGGCCATGGGCGCCGGCAAGACCGCCGCCAGGGCCATCAAAGAAGAACTGGGCAAGTAATACCGGTCCGGAAAGGAGAGCATTATGGTCACTATATCAATAAGCGAATTACTGGTCGGCATCCTGATCGTGGCAGCCATCGTACTGATCATCTTCCTGATAGTGATGGTGGGAAAGCTTTTCCCCAGCCTCAAGCATCTTGAGAAGATACTCTCCGACGTGGAAGTCATGACCGGGGACGCCAAGGGGCTGACCGGGGACGCCAAGGGAGCGGTCAAAAAGCTGGCCGCCTCCGTCGTCGATGTGAGCGAGCTCATCAAAGGCAACAAGAGCGTCGTCGCGGCGGGCTCCAGCCTGGTAAACGCGGCTGCCTCCTTAAGAGGGATAATGAACAAGGAAGCCTCAAAGGATAAGGAAGAAAACAAGTAAAGACCGTTTAAAAAACGCTGAAAGACCTCTGCCGGGCGGCAGAGGTCTTTCTTTGTAGATTCTTCGTATCAAAGCCCGGAAAGCCTTTCACGGCCTTCCTGAGGCCTTCAGGACTTATACCTCGCCGTTCACCAGGTGGCAGGCGCAGAAGTGGCCGGGGGCGACTTCGGTGAGCTCGGGCTCGACCTGGGAACAGAGCTCCTTGGCGTAGGGGCAGCGGGTGTGGAAGCGGCAGCCGCTGGGCACATTGGCCGCGCTGGGCACCTCTCCCTTGAGGATGATCCTCTCGCGCTGCTTTCTGCCCGAGAGTATTGGTATGGCCGAGAGTAGAGCCTGAGTGTAGGGATGGACGGGCTCCCGGAAGATATCCTCCGTGGGGGCCTGCTCCACTATCTTGCCCAGGTACATGACCGCCACGCGGTCGGAGATGTGCTCGACCACGTTGAGGGCGTGCGAGATGAACAGATAGGTCATGCCGTACTGATCCTTGAGGTCCATCAGCAGATTGATGATCTGGGACTGGATGGACACGTCGAGGGCCGAGACGGCCTCGTCGCAGACCAGGAACTTGGGCTCAAGGGCGAGGGATCTTGCGATCGCGACCCTCTGCCGCTGTCCGCCGGAGAACTCGTGGGGATAGCGGAGCCCGTATATGGGGCTCAGGCCCACCTGGGTCAGCAGCTGGTCGCTCCTGGCGGCGGCGTCCTCCCTGCTCATGCCCATCTTGACCGTCAGCACCTCCTGCAGCATGTTGCGCACGGTGTGCCTGGGGTTGAGGGACGAATACGGATCCTGGAAGACGATCTGCAGCTCCTTGCGGTGCTTTTTGACGTCCTCCTCCCTGCTGTCGAGTATGTTCTTTCCGTTGTAGAGTATCTCGCCCGAGGTGGGATCGTTGAGCCTCACGATGGCGCGGCCGATGGTGGTCTTGCCGCAGCCGGACTCGCCGACCAGGCCGAGAGTCTCGCCTTTTTTGATGTCGAGGCTGACGCCGTCGACGGCCTTGACTATGCCTATGGTCCTCTGCAGTATCAGCGTCCTGATCGGGAAATGGACGTGAAGGTCTTTGATGCTGATGATGTTCTCTGACATTTATTCCACCGCCTTTCCCTGAGTACGCAGATGACAGCTCACCCTGCGGTCGCCGATGACGATCTCCTCGGGAGGAACGTCCTTGCAGATGTCCAGAGCCCAGGGGCAGCGCGGCGCGAAGCGGCAGCCCTTGGGGAAGTTCAGAGGATTGGGGACCGTGCCCTTGATGGACTCCAGGCGCCCTCCCCTCGTGACCTTGATGCCCGGGATCGACAGTATGAGGAGCTTCGTGTAGGGATGCCAGGGATCTCTGAAGATGTCCTCAAGCATGCCCTCCTCCACGATCTTGCCCGCGTACATGACGGCGACGCGGCTGGCGATCTGCGAGACCACGCCGAAGTCGTGGGTGATCAGCAGTATCGACAT
>JAEEIC010000080.1 GCA_016281165.1 Bacillota bacterium
CGGGGCGGCGCCTGCCGCGTCTTCCGCGGCGCCTTCGTCCCTGCCGGGCAGCTCTGCTTCGATGAGGCCGTATTCGTCCATGAAGGCCTCCCAGCCGCATTCGCAATAGACGCGCTTCTTTCTGCTCCTCAATTTTCCTATCCCCCCGCAGGAGGGGCAGAGGAAGAGGGCAGATTCCACGCTCTCGGCGGGCTTTGAGCTTTTGTATCTTACGGGATCCTTCTTCTGGTCCTCGTAGGCGTCCACGAAGAGGTCCTTTTCTATGAGCTGCTGCACCTCTTTGGCGCTCATGCCCTTGAGCTGCTCCGGGCTGTAGACCCCGGCCAGCTCGCCCCTGATGCGTCCCCTTCGGAAGCTTTTTCCCCAGCGGGGCCAGCTGAGGTAGCCGCCCCTCAGCCTGTAGGTCACGAGGGTCGCGCCCAGGCTCCTCGCCATCTTGCCGGTGGCGGGGGGGATGGGGCAGGTGAGGCCGTTGAAGGAACGGTTGCCCTCGGGGAAGAGTATCACCGAGGAACCGTCCCGGACCTTTTTCAGTATGGTCCTGACCGTCGCCGTGCCCTGTATGCCCTTGTAGTGGACGATGATGTCTATCCAGTCGGTGACGAGCCGGCTGAAAAAGCCCATGCGCAGGATGTTCTCGGTGGCGACGTAGCTGCAGGCCCTGTTCGCGGCGATGCCGACCATCACGCAGTCGAGGTCGGTGTTGTGGTTGCAGACTATGAGCACGGGCCCTTCCGTTTCGGGTATGGGCTCCCAGCGGTAGCCGAGGAGGGCAGACATAAGAGGCTTTGCGACGACGCGAAGCCTCCTGTAGATCTTTTCTCTTCTTTTATCCTGCTGTTCCTGTAAGAGCTCGTCTTCCATATATGTGTTCACCGCGGGTCCGCATTGCATAAACTATAATATTTTATATCAGATCCGCGGCGAAAGGAAGACCTTTTAACAATTTTATACTGTCAATACGCCCTGTGGAGCATCCAGTAGGGATCGTCGTCGTCGAAGATGACGGTCACGGGGTAGGTGAGGGTCTCCCCGTCCTCGAAGACGGCGGTGAAGGTGACCGTCCTCTGCTCGGGCCCGTTTTGGGCGATGCCTCCTATCATGGCCTTGTCCCAGAGCTCGCCCGTATAGGTGGTGATGACGGTCGCACCAATGGTCTCGCTGCCGGCGCTCCTTATAGACGCCGACCAGGAGGAGCCCGAGAGCCTGGCGGTGACCCTTACCGCCCGCCCCTCGATGGGAGCCTCCAGCTGCAGGGCCTCGCCCGCCCAGAAGACGTTGGTCCCCCTCTTTCTGGGCAGCTCCTGGGCGCGGTACCCGGCGAAGTCGGAGATGAAGAGCGTCCTGCCCCTGTCCTTGAAATTGTTGTAATTGTAGGTCTGGCGGTTGTTCTCCCACTCGTCGGTGTGAGTCACGGCACCGCTGAGGCTGTTCCTGACCTTCACCGTGTAAAGGTAGCTCTTGAGCCCGGAGGCCTTGCCGTCGCTCACGGTGACCACCGCCTCGTAGCCGCCCTCGCGGGCCTCGGGGACGCCGTCAAAGAAGACCTCGGGATAGCCGCCGCTGCCGGCGCTGACATTATTGACGGTATTTGTATAGACGGGGGAGGAGCCGCTCTCGTAGTAGAGCTCGAGCTTCACGCTCAGAGCCTCCCTGTCCGGGTCGTCGACCCTGACTCCCAACCGGTACTCGTCGCCCTGCTTGAGTGTCCCGGGAAGGGTCCTGACCGTCCTGACGTAGGGCGCCTCGTTCTCCGGAAGGGATCCTTCGATGTAGAAGACCGCCGAAGCCACGTTGGAGGCGTAGTCGTAGTCTTCGACGCCCGAGTCTCTTCCGGCTCTGTCCGTCACCCAGTGCTCCACGGTATATTTGCCGTCGACGTAGAATCTCTGCACGGGAGCGCTGAGGATCTGGCCCGAGATGGGGTTGAGCCCGTCGTTCAGGGGCTCGTGTATATAGCGGAAGAAGCTCTCCTTTTCGGGATCGGCCTCGTAGTCGTAATAGCTGAAGCTGTAGATGACGGTCTGGCCCTTCTTGTATACTCTTCCCTTCTGTTCCTCCTGAGAGGCCGCGCCGCGGCGCACGCTGGCGGAAGCGTTGGAGGCCGCCCAGCCGGCGAGGTAGCTCTCATTAGTAAAGGCGGTGTCGGTGACGTATACCCGGCGGCCGTCTTCGAGATACCAGAGCTTAAGGCCCGAGATCAGGGTGCTGCCGGTCTTTCCGGGAGCGAAGCTCAGGGTGACGCCCTTTCCCGCCGAAGCCCCGGGCACCAGGACCTCTTCTCCCCTGATCATGAAGCGGCCGGCGGCGAGATCCGAGCTTCCCGAGGCGGGAGCGAAGACCATGAAGATATCGTCAAAACCCGCGTATTCCGCGCTCAGGCTCCTGACGTGGGAGCTGATGCTGTTCTGCGAGCTGCCGGCCGAATAGAGCGCGCTGCCCCTGGCGCTGAAGGAGAAGGACGTCTGCCCCCTGGATGAACGGAAGATCTTGTCGTGGTATTCGTCCTCCGAACCGTCGGTAAAGCGCTCGTAAGCGATGTCGTCCAGGGTATAGTAGGTGCTTCCTGCCGCCGCGGGCGCGCTCTGGCTCGCGTTTGCTCTGATATATACCGCCTTCATGCCCTGCGGAAGCGTGTATATGAGACGCTCGGTGTAGCCGCCCTGGCTGCCGCTCAAGCGCCTTACCGAGGTATATTCGCCCTCGGGCGCGGCCTTGTAGGTCACGGCGTCCGTCTTTTTTTCGATCGAGAGCAGGGAGGGGCCGGTCTCAAAGGAGCCGCTGACGTGCCTGAGCTTCCCGTCTTCCGAGATCTCGCTCGTTTTATCAAGCTTCCTGCTGCCGCTCAAGGCCTCGGCGCTCTCCGTCACCATGCGCGCGCAGAGGTCGTCGATCAGTATCCTGCCGCCGCTCTTCAGCGTATAGGAGCCGGGCCCCAGCAGGCCGTCATAGTACCAGACGCCCTCGGCGTCGCGGCCCCTGATCTCCCCGCAGGCCGCGAGGTCCCAGAGCGCGAAGGCCCTGCGGTCCTTTTCCAGGCTCACGGCGGGATCGCTGCCGTTTAAGGGGAAGCTGTAGGAGAAGGAGAGCGCGGCCGTCTTCCCCTGCGGGACAGTGAAGGACAGATCGCCCTTCCCCGTGCCCAGCTCGTAGCAGCCGTTCGAATCCTTCGCGGTAAGCCCAGCGGCGTCCGCCCTGAAGAAGCCCGAGACAGTTTCCTTTGAGAAATCTTCGATATATTCCTCCGTCACCGCGTAGACCGGGCTGAGGGACGCGGAGGGCCTTGAGACTTTTCTTGAGAAGCTCAGTATGTCCGCGGAGGCGTCGGTGTCGTATTCGTAGTAATAGGTCCTGTTCGCGTCGAGCGTCACGGTCCTGGAAAGGCTGCCCGAGGCCTTCGAGGTCTTAAGATCGAGGCTCGCCAGGGTCTCGCCGCCCGTTATGAGCTCCGCCGCCGCGGCGGCGCCCGAAAAGCCCGCCCCCGCGTCGAGCATGTAGGTATAATCGCTGCCGTAAGTCAGCAGGCTCGCCCCCAGCTGCTCCTTCTTCGCCTCCTCGTCAAAGGCGAGGGTCCTTAAGGCGCACTGGGTCTCGTAGAGGAAGCCCCTCCTGTGCAGGCTCAGGTTCCCCGCTCTCGCGGCGAAGCGCTGGTTGTGCCTGGCGGAGACGAATCCCGCGTTCCCCGCGGAGGTATCAAAGATGAAGCTCCCGGCGGGATAGTTCACGTTGGTATCGGGATGATAGAGATTGTAGAGCGTATTGCCGTAGAGAGGCCCGTAGGTCACGACGGCGGTCCCGTCTTCCCAGAAGGCCTCGGCGGGATATATGGCCCCGCACGGGAAGAGATACATGGGTCCGCCCGATTCTTTTCTCCGGCTCACTGTTCCGGTACTTAGATCGTAGTAATGAGCGTATACGTCCCAGTTCGAGGAGCCGTTGCTGTGGACGGAGACCGCCGCCGCGGCTCCCCTGATCGCGCCGAGAGCGTCGCGCACCGGGACCACGCTCTTGTCGCCCTTGAGCTGCATGTCCGCCGCGGTAAGGGAGACGAGACTGCCGTCCCTGCGCCAGAACTTCACCGTACCGTCGTCGTACCAGACCGCGCAGGTCCCCTCCCGGTCGACGCCTATGCAGCGCCCTTTGTACGCGGCGAGGGGGACTGCCGGCGCGGAGCCGGCGAGCTGCTCGGTCGTAAAGCTCTCTGTCTCGGGATCGAAGATGCCCCTGTAAAGAGTCAGGCCGTTATCGTACACGAAATGCAGCCTGCCGCCGGCCATGGCGGCCTTCTCCGCCCCCGCGTGGATGGCGAGGCCCCTGATGCAGGAGAGCACTCCGGCGGCCGAGAGCCTGAAGATGCCGTCGGGCTTCAGGGTATAGATGTTCCCGCCGCCCTCAAAGACGGTCTCGCCGGCCTCCATCCCGATGGTGGTGATGAAGGCGCCGGTCTTCTTGTCGATGATGAGGGTCCTTCCCTCTTCCGAAAGGAAGACGTAGGAACCGCCCTCGCTGACCGAAAGGCGCGCATTTTTAAGGCCGTCGCCGCTGGAAAACACGCTCTCGCTGATGCTCGCCGCCCAGCGCTTCACAGGCTTCTTCCCCGCGAAGAGGTCCCAGCACTCCAGGGTGAAGGGCCAGCTCCTCTCGTAGTAATTGAGGTTCTCTTCCTTTTCGGCGAAGGCGAGGCTGCCCTTCACGCGGAAGAGGTATATCCCGTCGGTCACCATGGACGTGTTCGGCGAGACCTCGTATGTGTATCTCGACTTGGCGTTGAGCAGGTCTTCTCTTCTGACGTTCCCTCCGCCGTCGCCCCAGAAGCTGCTGCCAGTGACCGCGGCGGTAAAGGTGAAGAGATCGCCCGCGGCTTTTTTCCTCAAAACGTCGAGATCGTCGTCGGTGAGGACGCTCACCTCGGTGTCCGGCCCGTACGCCCTGGCGGGATCGGCGATCCTCACGCGCTTTATGTCGGCGGCGATGCTGTCCTTAAGGAGAGCGTTCTTCAGGGCCTTCGACTCGGTCTCGGAGAGGGCCTCTCCCGTCCTGCTCTTCGCGAGCAGCAGTATCTCCGCGGTCTTCGCTTTTTTGAGCGAGAGCAGCACCTCGGGCGGTATGTTGTCGACGTGGGACGAGGCCTCGGTCTCGGCGCTGCGGTAGTCGGAGGCGCTGACGTATTCGGGCAGGGTCTCCTCAGTCCAGACGTCGGTCACCCTAAGCTTCACCCCGAAGGGCCCCACGCCGGTCTTGCTGAAGCGCACGGCCAAAAGCGAACCGAAGCTCTCGTCGGCAAAGCCCGCCGCCCCGTTCACGGGGCCGTAATTTCCGTCTCCCGCGGGAGCGACCTGCCATTCGCGCCGCAGCTGGTCTCCGTCCGTCGTGCTGGCGTCCCTTACGCTCACCCTGGCGATGTTCGAGGAGGCCTCGCGGTAGTAGACGGCGGCGAGGTCGACGGCGGCGTTCGGGGCCTCGTCGGGCGCGACGCTGAACTCGGAGGAGACGCTGTCGGTGTTGCCCCGCGTGTCC
>JAEEIC010000081.1 GCA_016281165.1 Bacillota bacterium
ATCTGGGCGCTGCCTCCTACTCTGGAGACCGAGATGCCGGGGTTGATGGCCGGCATGATGCCCGAGTGGAAGAGCTCCGACTCGAGGAAGATCTGCCCGTCGGTGATCGAGATGACGTTGGTCGGTATGTAGGCCGAGACGTCGCCGGCCTGGGTCTCGATGATGGGAAGGGCCGTGAGCGAACCGCCGCCCAGCTCGTTCGAGAGCTTGGCCGCCCTCTCGAGGAGCCTGGAGTGCAGATAGAAGACGTCGCCCGGATAGGCCTCGCGCCCCGGCGGTCTTCTGATCAGCAGCGACAGGGCTCTGTAAGCCACGGCATGCTTGGAGAGGTCGTCGTAGATTATGAGGACGTGCTTTCCCTCGTGCATCAGGTATTCGCCCATGGCGCAGCCCGCGTAGGGGGCGATGTACTGCATGGGGGCGGGCTCCGAAGCGGTCGCCGAGACGATGATCGTATAGTCCATGGCGCCGGCGGCGTCGAGTATCTCGTGCAGCTGGGCCACGGTCGACCTCTTCTGGCCGATGGCGACGTAGATGCAGATGACGTCCTTGCCCTTCTGGTTGATTATGGTGTCGGTGGCGATGGCGGTCTTGCCGGTCTGCCTGTCGCCGATGATGAGCTCTCTCTGGCCTCTTCCAATGGGTATCATGGAGTCGATGGCCTTGATGCCGGTCTGCAGGGGCTCGAAGACGCTCTGTCTTTCGAGTATGCCGGGAGCCGGAGACTCGATGGGCCTGTAGCCCTCGGCCTCCACCGGTCCCTTGCCGTCTATGGGCTCGCCCAGGCAGTTGACTACCCTGCCTATCAGGGCCTCGCCCACGGGCACGGAGACGACCCTGCCGGTGCGGGTGACCCGGTCGCCCTCCTTTATGTTCTCGTCGGATCCCAGCATGACGACGGAGACCGAGTTCTCCTCGAGGTTCTGGGCCATGCCGTACACCCCGCCGGGGAACTCTATGAGCTCGCCCGCCATGCAGGCGTCCAGACCGGAGACCCTGGCGATGCCGTCGCCTATGAGCACGACCATGCCCGTCTCCTGCTGGTTGATCCTGACGTCGTAATTCCTGATCTGGGAGCGTATGATCTTGGATATGTCTTCAGGTCTTAATTCCATAGCTTCACCTATATATCACTTGTTCTCCTCGAGCAGCCTGCGCAGGGCGTCAAGATGACTGCTCACGCTGTCTTCGTAGGCCTTTCCGTCCATCTCAAGACGCATGCCCCCGATGAGGGACGCGTCGGTCTTCTCCGTGAGCTCGACCTTTTTCCCGGTCCGCTGCCCGACGGCCCTTATGAGCCTTTCGCGTTCTTCTTCCGTCAGGGGGACGGCGCTGATCGCCGTGACCTGCAGTATGCCGTGGGCCTCGTCGAACCTGCGCTTGTATTCCGAGGCGCAGTCCGAAAGCTCCGCCGCCATGCCGTTGTCAAGAAGAAGGCAGGCGAAATTGAGGCTGTAGGGATGGACCGCCTGCTGCCAGGCTTCCTTCAGCAGGGCTTTGCGCTCTTCCAGGGGGACGGCGGGGCTGGAAAGGAGCTTCACATAGCCCTCGATGTCCCTTACGGCGGCGCTCATCTGCCTGAGGTCTTCAAGTATCCTCTCCTCGAGCCCCTCCTCCGCGGCCAGGTCGTAGAGACTGCCCGCGTATATCTTGGCCTTCCTGCTTATCATCTGTCTTTACCGTATTCGTCGATGAAACCGTCGATGAGGGCCCTGTTGTCTTCGGCGCTGATCTCTCTGCGGAGCAGCTTGGAGGCGATGTCGACCGCCATGCCCGAGATCTCCTTGCGGGCCTCGTTCATGGCCTGCTGCCTGCTCTGCTCTATGGTCTTCTCGGCCTTGGCAAGAGTCTTCTGGGCCTCCGCCCTGGCGCCGGAGACTATCTCCTCGCTCCTCATGTTGGCGGACTCGATGGCCCTGGCCGTGATCTCGTCAGCTTCCGCTCTGGCGTTCTTGAGATGCGCCTCGTAGGCAGTCTTCGCCTCGCCGGCCTCGCTCTTAAGAGTCTCGGCGTCGGAGTAGATACCGTCTATCTCGGCCTGCCTCTTCGCCAGTATGTTCTTCACCGGCGTGAAGAGGAATCTCTTGAACAGATAGATCTGGATGAACAGGTTGAGTATCTGCGCAATGAAGGTCCAGTATTCAAAACTCACCAAAGATTGATAAGTCATCTGCTTTTGCTCCTGTATCTACGCAGCGCTTTGTTTAGAGCATGCCCAGGAAGATGCCGGGGGCCACGAAGATCAGCAGCAGTCCGGTCACGAAACCGTAGATACCGGTGGTCTCCGAAAGGGCGATGCCCAGGATCATGGTAGAGGTCAGGTCTCCCTTCATCTCGGGCTGGCGCGAGATCGCTTCGACGGTCTTGCCGGCGGCATAGCCTTCGCCGATTCCCGGGCCGATACCGGCGATGAGGGCGAGTCCTGCGCCGATGGCGCATCCCATAAGTACGAGTGCTCTTTCCATTGTAATGATTCCTCCTAAAATAGATCGATCGTTATGTATCGAGTGTTTTATATCAATCCGCGGCTATTCGGTGGCCGTGGAGATGAATATCATGGTCAGCATGCAGAATATATAGGCCTGGATGAGGCTGGTGAACCAGTCGAAGTAGAGCGATACCACCGCCGGCAGGCCCACGGTGAAGAAGGGGATGGCGGAGAGCCATTTGCCCACGAGCCCCGGGATGAGGCTGAATATGGCGTGGTTCACGGTCACGAGGGCGGCGTAGATCAGGGCGTTGATGACGACGCCGGAGACGATGTTGCCGAAATGACGGAAGGCCATGGAGACGGGCTTGAACACCTCGCCCAGCACATTGAAGGGAGCCATGATGAAGATGGGGTCGAGGAAGCTCTTGAGGTAGCTGCCGGCTCCGTGGCTCTTTATCTTATAGTAGGTGATGATGATGAAGACGACGACCGACCAGGC
>JAEEIC010000010.1 GCA_016281165.1 Bacillota bacterium
AAGCTGGTCTTTTTGATGATATCGCAAAGATCCCTGTTCCTGACCGTGGTCCTCTTTATCTCCTCGATCGAACCTAAGGAAGGATATTCCTCGGCGGAGAAGCAGACGAAGCTGAAATCGGAACCGAGGCAGTTGAGCCTCAAATTCCCGGCGACGTCGCTCTCGACACTCACCATGGCGTTGGGGAGCCTTCTCACGACCTCGGAGAACATCCTGGCATCTACGACGAGGCTGCCTTCTTCGGGATCCTGCACCTCGAGACTGGTCTGGATGGTGAAATCGAGATTGGAGCTCGTCATCTTCAGGGTGCTTCCCTTAAGATCCAAAAGTATGCCCTTCAGTATGGGAATGGTCGTCCTTACCGATACGGCCTTGGTCACTGTATTTATAGCTTTGTTCAGCGCCATCTGTGAACAGGTGAATCTCATGCGCAGCCTCCTTTTATATTTGTTTTAATTTTTGCTGTTGTTGAAGAAGTAGTGTCTGTTGAAATGTGGAAAACCCTCCTGAGGCTTGATTTCAAAGGATTTTGGCGTTTTTAAAAACCTGTTGAAAATACAAGGGGTTTTTCCACAGACCTGTGAAAAACTAAAGCAGTTTCTTTATGTTCTCCACCACGTCGGAAAGCTCCGGCGTCTTTTTTATCTCTTTGGTTATCTTTTTATAGCTGTAGAGTATGGTCGAATGATCCCTTCCGCCGAATACCTCTCCGATCTTGGGGAAGGAATAATCGGTGAGCTCTCTGACGAGATAGATCGCGATCTGCCTGGGATAGGCGACGTTCCTGGCGTGCGTCCCTCCTTCAAGATCCGCCGGCTTGATGCCGAAATAGCCTGCCACGCAGTTCTTGATGATCTCGGGCGTGATCTCGGTGGTCCTGGTGTCGTATACCTCGGAGAGCACGGTCCTCACGAAATCGCGGCTGATGGGCTGCTCGGTGAGGGTCGAGAAGGTGAGCACCCTGGTGAAGGCGCTCTCGAGCTCCCTGATGTTGGACTGTATGCTCTGGGCTATCATGTCGAGGGCGGCGATGAGCTCCGGGTCGTTGATATCGAGATCCTCCAAAATGGCCTTGTTCTTCAGTATCGCCATCCTGGTCTCGTAATCGGGGGTCTGGATATCGGCGATGAGGCCCCAGGAAAAGCGCGATATCAGCCTTTCCGGTATGTCGCCCAGTTCTCTTGGGGGCTTGTCGCTGGTGAAGACTATCTGCTTCTTGGCGTTGTAGAGGGCGTCGAAGGTCGCGAAGAGCTCCTCTTCGGTGGAGGGCTTTCCGGCGATGAACTGCACGTCGTCGAAAAGGAGATAGTCGACGTTCCTGTATTTATCCTTGAATTCCTGGGTCTTTTTCTTCTGGATGGCCAGTATGAGCTCGTTGGTGAAGGTCTCGGAGGAGACGTAGAGGACCTTTTTCCGGGGCCTGTTCTGGATCACGTAATGGCCGATGGCGTGCATGAGATGGGTCTTGCCCAGGCCCGAGGCGCCGTATATGAAGAGGGGATTGAACTTGTCGTAGCCGCCCCTGGCGCTGTGGTCTCCCTTGGCCACGGCGGTCGCCGCCACGTAGGCGAGCCTGCTGTTGTTCCCGTCCACGAAGGTGTCGAAGGTATACTTGGGATTGAGCATCTCCTTCTCAAGATCCTCGGGGTCTTCGGGGATCTTGTTGGTCACGGCGACGGAAAGGTCCTTGCCGAATACCAGAATGACCGCGCGGGAGATCTCTTCCCTGTTCCTGTTCACCATGTTCTGGTAGAACTCGCAGTTGCCCACGGAGGCATGGAGATAAAGGGTATTGTCCTTTTCACCCAGCTTGACGGGAGCGAGGGGCTTGAAATAATTGTCGACCTTGAGCTTTTCCATGTTCTGCGACAAAAGCTCGAGGACCTGGTTCCATTTGGCGATAAGTTCTGCTTTATTCATAACTGTGAGCGCTCTCTTTGACGTATATTTTTTCGCGGCATCCCGGTACGCGCAGGGCGGACTTAAAGCCGCGCGGGCTTTATATTTTCAGGTATGTAAAGTATAATACCTTCAGGCTCCGGAAAGGACCTCCCACCGTATTTCAGCAAAAAAAATGCCTGCCGAAAGGAGGGGGAGAGACACCATATCTGGAGCGCAGGGCCATTATATCAAATAAAGTTTTCCACAGGAAGCGGCTTTTTAAAAAACGAAATAATAGGGGAGAGCGGAGCTTTCCCACGGCTTGTGGAAAACTTTTTAAACTTTTTTAACAGTCCATATATCTTGTGTCTTGTGGAAAACTATATTTTTTCCTGACCTCCGTATTTTTTACGGCTTTTTGCCGCCGGCCGGCGAAGAAACACGCCAAAAGCTTGAAAGTTTTGACAAACTCTGCTATAATCCATTAGTTATGAAAATAGCGCTTTGAGCGCGTTTACGGAGGAAATATGTCAGCAGAGGAAATCAGGCAGGAAGCGGCGGAAGAGCAGAAGCAGGGAAAATACGGCGCCGAGCAGATCGAAGTGCTGGAAGGACTGGAGCCCGTAAGGGTAAGGCCCGGCATGTACATAGGCACTACCAGCTCCAGGGGCCTTCATCACCTGGTCTATGAGATCGTGGACAACTCGGTGGATGAGGCTCTGGCCGGATTCTGCAAGAATATAGAGGTCAGCATCAAGGGCGACGGCTCCGTGGAGGTGGCCGACGACGGGCGCGGCATGCCGGTCGACGAGCATCCCAAGGTCCACAGGCCGGCGATGGAGGTCATCATGACGGTGCTGCACGCGGGCGGCAAGTTCGGCCAGGGGGGCTATAAGGTCTCGGGCGGACTGCACGGCGTGGGCGCCTCGGTCGTCAACGCCCTTTCGGTCTTCATGCAGGTCGATTCCATGAGGGACGGCCATGTCTACAGCCAGACCTACAGCAGGGGCAAGATCACCTCAGACATGCATATAACGGGAGATTGCGGCGACAGGACGGGCACCAGGACCCTCTTCAGGCCCGATCCCGAGATATTCGACGACACTGTCTTCAGCTTCGATATCCTTTCGCAGAGGATGAGGGAGATGGCCTTCCTCAACAGGGGGCTCTCCATCAGCCTCTCCGACGAGAGAGAAGGGCAGCGGAAAAAGGAAGTCTATCACTATGACGGCGGCATAAAGGAATACGTCGATTTTCAGAACGCCAACAAGACTCCCATCCATCCCGACGTGATCTACTTCGAGAGCTCCAAAGAGAGCGAAAAAGAGGTGGAAAGAGAGGTCACCGAAGAGGGGCCGGACGGCAGGGAAGCAAGAAAGTCGGTAAGGGAGAAGATCAAGGCCGTCTCCGAGTGCGA
This sequence comes from Bacillota bacterium, assembly GCA_016281165.1. Taxonomy (GTDB): domain Bacteria; phylum Bacillota; class Clostridia; order Peptostreptococcales; family Anaerovoracaceae; genus RGIG2707. Next base: position 3,299 of record JAEEIC010000010.1, read on the forward strand.
GATCGCCATGCAGTGGACCGATTCCTACACCGAGACCACTCTCTCTTACGCCAACAATATAAACACCGTCGAGGGCGGCGCCCATCTGATGGGCTTTAAGGCGGCCCTCACCCGCGCGGTCAACGACTACGGCAGGAGCAAGGGCATACTCAAGGAAAAGGACGAGGCCCTGACCGGCGACGACATCAGGGAAGGCCTCACCGCCATCATCTCGGTCAAGCTGCAGGAGCCCCAGTTCGAGGGCCAGACCAAGACCAAGCTGGGCAACGCCGACATGAGGAGCTTCGTCGACAGCGCCACCTACGACAACGTGACCGCCTATCTGCAGGAGAATCCCTCGAACGCCCGCGTGATACTCGAGAAGTGCACCAGGGCGGCGAGAGCGAGGGAAGCAGCGAGGAAGGCCAGAGACCTCACCAGAAGGAAGAGCGTCCTCGAGAGCTCCTCCCTTCCCGGCAAGCTCGCCGACTGCAGCGAAAGAGACCCGCGCCTCTCCGAGATATTCATCGTCGAGGGAGATTCCGCCGGCGGCTCCGCCAAGGACGGGCGCGACAGGAAGACCCAGGCCATACTCCCCTTAAGGGGCAAGATACTGAACGTGGAGAAGGTGAGGGAAGAGCGCATGCTCGCCTCGGACACCATCCGCGACATGATAACCGCCTTCGGCTGCGGCATCGGCGCCGAGATCAACATCGAAAAGCTCAGATTCCACACGATCATCATCATGAGCGATGCCGACGTGGACGGGGCCCACATCAGGACCCTGATGCTGACCCTCTTCTTCCGCTACATGAGGCCTCTGATCGAGGGAGGCTACATCTACGCGGCCCAGCCGCCCCTCTTCAGGGTCAAGTGCGGCAGCGAGCTGACCTACACCTATTCCGACAAGGAGCAGGAGAAGGTCCTGGCCGAATACGCGAAGCTGGGAAAAAAGGTCGAGATACAAAGATATAAAGGTCTGGGCGAGATGGACGCGACCCAGCTGTGGGAGACCACCATGGATCCCAAGACCCGCACCCTCGTGCAGATAACCCTCGACGACTACGCCTCGGCGGACCAGATATTCACCACCCTCATGGGAGACAAGGTCCCGCCCAGAAGAAGGTTCATCGAAGAGAACGCCCAGTACGCCAAGCTCGACGTATAGACCGCGAAATAAGGAGCAGAGATGTCAGAGAACGAGAAAGAAACAAGCAGCAGACTTCTTCAGCACGAGATCTACGACGAGATGAAGAACTCCTACATCGATTATTCGATGTCGGTCATAGTCGCCAGAGCCCTGCCTGACGTGAGAGACGGCCTCAAGCCCGTCCACAGGAGGATACTCTACGGCATGAGCACCCTGGGCAACACCCCGGACAAGCCGCACAAGAAGAGCGCCAGGATCGTGGGCGAGGTCATGGGAAAGTTCCATCCCCACGGCAACGCGTCCATATACGACGCCATGGTGCGGATGGCCCAGCCCTGGAACATGAGATATCCGATGGTCGACGGCCACGGAAACTTCGGCTCCATGGACGGCGACGGAGCCGCCGCGGAGCGATACACCGAAGCGAGGATGGCTCCCTTCGCCCTTGAGATGCTCAGAGACATCGAAAAGGACACCGTCGATTTCGTGCCCAACTACGACGGAGAGGAGACGGAGCCGGTCATACTGCCCGCGCGCTTCCCCAACCTCCTGGTCAACGGCAGCAACGGCATCGCCGTCGGCATGGCGACCTCCATCCCCACCCACAATCTCAGGGAGGTCATCGCCGGCACCAAGAGGCTCATCGACGATCCCGACACCACGATCGAACAGCTGATGGAAGACATCAAGGGTCCGGACTTCCCCACCGGGGCGACCATCGTGGGCAAGACCGCCATCAGGGAGGCCTATACCACAGGCCAGGGCAAGGTGAGGATAAGGGCCAAGTCTCTCATAGAAGAGAACGCCAGGGGCAACGTCTCCATCGTCTTCACGGAGATACCCTACGCGGTCAACAAGGCCTCGATGATAGCCCACATCGCGGAGCTGGGAAAGGACAAGAAGCTCGAAGGCATCAGGGACATCAGGGACGAGTCCTCCAAGGGCGAGGTCAGGGTGGTCATCGACCTTAAAAAGGACGTGAACCCCCAGGTGATGCTCAACAGGCTCTACAAGCACACCGAGCTCGAGAGCAATTTCAGCGTCATCATGATCGCCCTCGTGGACGGAAGGCCCAGGCTCCTCGATCTCAAGGAGATCCTGGTCCACTACATCGCCCACCAAAAGGACGTGCTGACCAGGAGGACCCGCTACGATCTGGCGAAGGCGGAGGCGAGGGCCCACATACTGGAAGGCCTGCTCATCGCCATCGACAATATCGACGAGATCATACACATCATCAGGACCTCCTACGACGACGCGAAGCAGAGGCTCATGGAGCGCTTCGGCCTCGACGACATCCAGGCCCAGGCCATACTGGACATGCAGCTCAAGAGGCTGCAGGGCCTTGAGAGAGAAAGGCTCCAGGACGAGTACGACAAGCTGCAAAAACTCATAGCCTACTACAAGAGCCTGCTCGCCGACGAGCACCTGCTGATGGGAGTCGTAAAGGACGAGCTCAGCGCCATCAGCGACAAGTGGGGAGACGACAGGAGGACCGAGATCATCGCCGACGAGGGCGAGGTGGACGAAGCCGGGCTCATCCAGGAGCACGACGTGGTCATCACCATCTCCCAGAACGGTTACATCAAGAGGGTCGCGGCCGACACCTACAGGACGCAGAGAAGGGGAGGCAGGGGCATCACCGGCCAGTCCACCAGAGAACAGGACTTCGTGCGCCACCTGATCAGCTGCTCCTCTCACGACACCCTCTCCATCTTCACCAACAAGGGCCGGGTCTACACCATGAAGGCCTACGAGATACCCGAGGGCGCCAGGACCGGCAGGGGCATACCCGCCATCAACTTCCTGCAGATGGCCCAGGGCGAGCTCATCACCAGCGTGCTGCCCTTCAGGCCCGACGAGTCGGCGAGATACCTCATCATGGCGACCCGCAAAGGCGTGGTCAAGAAGACCAGCGTCAGCGAGTACATGACCACGAGGAAGACCGGCCTCATCGCCGTCACCTTAAGGGAGGACGACGAGCTGGTCAGCGTCAGGGAGACCGACGGCGCTTCGCAGATCATCATCGTCACCGCCCAGGGCAAGTCGATCTCCTTCAGCGAGAGCGACGTGAGGCCCATGGGCAGGACGGCCGCCGGCGTCAAGGGCATCGAGCTCGAAGAGGGCGACGAGGTCGTGGCGATGGAGATCGCCATCCCCGGCACCGAGCTGCTGGTGGTGACCGAATTCGGCTTCGGCAAGCGCACGGAGACGGGCGAGTACAGGCTGCAGACCAGAGGCGGCAAGGGCGTCCTCACCTACGACAAGAGCAAGATGGAGCGCACGGGCCTTCTCATCGGCGCCATGACGGTGACCGAGGACGACCAGGTCTTCCTCATCAATTCCGAGGGCATCATCATCAGGATCAACGCTTCTGACGTCTCGGTCCTGGGACGCGCGACCCAGGGCGTGAGGATCATGAAGGTCGAGAGCGGCAGCAGGATAGTGACCATGGCCAGGGCGATCAGGGACGAGAGCTCCGAGGAGGAAGAAGGCGAAGAGGCGGAGGAAGGCGGCAGGCCGGACGAGGAAACGCCGGCTGAATAAGAGCCGCCCGGCCGGCGGAAAGCGCCGCCGCGCGTTTTATACGGGAAAAGCGGCAGAGGAAGCGGAAGGGCGCCCGGGTCAGGGCCCCTGACCCGCGTCCGCCTGCTTCAGATAATGATAAAAAGGAGTTTGCGATGAAAAGGATCTTTTCGGGCGTTCAGCCCACAGGCAACATCCACATAGGGAATTACCTCGGCGCCCTGAAACAGTTCGTCGAGCTGCAGGACGAAGAGGACAGCGAATGCCTCTACTGCGTGGTCGACGAGCACGCGATCACCGTCCCCCAGGACCCGAAGGAGCTCAGGCAGCATATACTCGACGTGGCCTCGCTGTACATGGCCGTGGGCATCGACCCCAAAAGATCGATCATCTTCGTGCAGTCCTCGGTCTCCGCTCACGCCGAGCTGGGCTGGGTGCTCAACTGTTGCGCCAACACCGGCGAGCTCTTCAGGATGACCCAGTTCAAGGCCAAGAGCCAGGGGAAGGAATCCGTGGGAGCGGGCCTTCTCACCTATCCGGTGCTGATGGCGGCCGATATACTGCTCTATGACGTCGACATCGTCCCCGTGGGCAACGACCAGAAGCAGCACATCGAGCTCACCAGGGACCTCGCCATCAGGGTCAACAGCCACTACGGCAAGGACACCTTCGTGGTGCCCGACGGCAGGTTCCTCAAGGCCGGCGCCAGGATCATGGCCCTGGACGACCCGACGGCCAAGATGAGCAAGAGCGCGGTGAACGAGCACAGCAGGATCTCCCTGCTCGACACTCCCTCCAAGATCAAGAAGTCGATCATGAGGGCGACCACCGATTCGGAAGGGTCGGTGCGCTTCGATATCGAGAACAAGCCGGGCATCAGCAATCTGATGAACATCTACTCGGCCTTTACCGGCAAGACCATCCAGCAGCTCGAGGACGAGTACGCGGGCAGGGGCTACGGCGATTTCAAGAAGGACCTCGTGGAGGTCACGGTGAACGCACTGGCGCCCATCCAGGAGAGGTACGATACCATCAGGAACTCGGGCGATCTGGTCGGCATCCTCAAGGACGGGGCCGAGAGGGCCGACGTCATCGCGCAGAAGACCATGAAGAGGGTCAGAGACCGCTTCGGCCTCGGGCTCGGACTGTAAAAAACGGGGGAATACATGAAAAAGATCCGTCTGGCCGTCGTCTTCGGCGGCAGATCCAGCGAGCACGAGGTATCCCTGCGCTCCGCGGAATCGGTAATAAACAATCTCGACAAAGAAAAGTACGACGTGATAATGATAGGCATCACCAAGGACGGCAGGTGGCTGCTGTACGACGGCGACGCGAAGGCCCTGGGCGACGGGAGCTGGCAGAAGAAGGCCGAGGAGGACCTGGCAAGGGATCCCGGAAAGTACGGTTTCTCGGTCTTCGGCGGCAGCATCAGGCAGCTTAAGGACATGGCCGACTTCGCTCTTCCCGTGATGCACGGCCAGAACGGCGAGGACGGCAGCCTGCAGGGCGTCTTCCAGCAGCTCGACATGCCCTTCGGGGGCTGCGGGGTCGCGTCTTCGGCCCTGTGCTTCGACAAGAGCCTGGCCAAGCTCGTCTGCAGGGCGGCCGGCATCCCCCAGGCGCCCTATGTGTTCCTGAAGAGCGAAGAGATATGCGAAAAGGCGCTCGCCGCGATCGAGGAGAGCCTGCGCTACCCGATGTTCATAAAGCCTGCCAACATGGGATCGTCCGTCGGCATCAGCAAGGCGGAGGACCGGGAGGGGCTGCGCGAAGCGCTCGCTGCCGCGGCCTGCTATGACGACAGGATAGTCGTCGAGCAGGGCATTAAGGGCAGGGAGCTCGAGGTCGCCGTGATGGGGAACGATGAGCCCTGCGCCATAGAGATAGGCGAGATCATCGCGCCCGGCGGCTTCTACAGCTATGACGCCAAGTACAACGACGAGGGGAGCCTGACCCTGGTGGGACCGGAGCTTCCCGAGGGCAAGAGGGAGGAGCTGCTGCGCCTGGCGGAAAAGGTCTACAAGACCCTTGACTGCAAGGGCTTCGCCAGGGCCGATTTCTTCATGGATGAGGAAGGGCAGCTGATCTTCAACGAGGTCAACACTCTTCCGGGCTTCACGTCCATCAGCATGTTCCCCATGCTGGCCTCGTCGAAGGACATGACTTATTCGCAGGTCATCGACCACATCATAGAGCTGGGCTTTGAGAGCTACGAGAAGAGGCACAGCCTCAGGATATGACGTTTTAAGGCGTATAAGATGAACGATCTGCTGATAAAAGCATTCATGAAGGGCGAGCGGGATCCGAAAGATCCCCGGGCCCGGGAAGCCTACGGCAGGCTGGCCAGCTGGGTCGGCATCGCCGCCAACGCTCTCCTCTGCGCTCTTAAAATAGGAGCGGGCATAATATTCGGGAGCATCTCCATACTCGCCGACGGCATCAACAATCTGAGCGACGCCTCGGCGTCTCTCATGACCCTCATAGGCTTTAAGCTGGCGGGGAAAAAGCCCGACAAAGACCATCCTTACGGCCACGGAAGGACCGAATATCTCACCGGGCTTGCGGTCTCCATCATGATAGTCGTGATCGGCGTCTCGCTCCTGCGGACCTCGGTCTCGAAGACCCTGCACCCTGAGCCTATGGAGTACAGCCTTGTCTCGGCTGCCGTGCTCATCCTCGCGATCGCCGTCAAGATCTGGCTCGCGTCCTTCGGAAAGCACATAGGGGAGATCATCGATTCCGACACCCTCAAGGCTTCCGCCGCGGACGCCAGAAACGACGTGATCTCAACGTCGGCGGTGCTCGCCTGCCTTCTGATCTTCAGATTCACCGGCCTCGATCTGGACGGCCCGGTGGGCATACTGGTCGCCCTCTTTATCATCTGGTCCGGCGCGCAGCTGGTCATGGAGACCGTGTCCCCCATACTGGGCAAGGCTCCCGACCCCGAGCTGGTAAAGGAGATGACGGAGGAGATCGTAAGGCACGAAGGGGTCCTCGGGATACACGATATGATAATCCACGATTACGGCCCCGGGCGCATGTTCGCTTCGGTGCACGTGGAGGTGGATTCTTCCGCCGATCTTATGAGCAGCCACGACATGATGGACGTCATCGAGAAGGATGTTTACGAGAAATTGGGCATCCTGCTCACCGTCCACATGGATCCTCTGGCCTTGAACGACGAGGTCACCGCCCTCGCGAGGGAGCGCATAGAAGAGGTCTGCAAAGGGCTTGGATATATCAAGGGCTTTCACGACGTGAGGACGGTCGCCGGTCCCACCCACACCAATGTCATCTTCGACGTGGTAGTGGACCACGAATGCAGCCTCAGCCCGGCCGAAGTGAGGGAGATCATCACCGCGGGTCTCAAGAGCTTCGATCCCCAGTACGAGACGGTCATTTCCATAGACAGGGCCTACGCATAGGGGCCCTTCGGAGGTCTTATGGCAGGTAAAGCAGCGGCAGTGAGGATGACGGAAGGGCCCATAGGCGGGGCTCTTTTCCGCTTTACCATGCCCATACTTTTAGGCAATGTCTTTCAGCAGCTCTACAATACCGCGGACGCCCTGATCGTCGGCAATATGCTGGGCAGCCGGGCGCTGGCTTCCGTGACCTCGGTGGGCACCGTCATCTGGATGCTCATCGGCTTCTTCAACGGTTTCGCCCAGGGCTCGGGCGTCATCATCGCCAGATATTTCGGGGCCGGGGACGAGGACGGGCTCAAAAGGGCCATCCACACCCACACCCTGCTCTGCTTCATCGCCGGCCTGCTGCTGACGGCGGCGGGCCTGGCGCTCTCGCCCTGGATAGTCGCCCGCATGAACACTCCCGCCGAGGTGGTGGGCCAGTCGCTCATGTACCTCAGGGTCTTTTTCATGGGCGGACTGGGGCTCGCGGTCTATAACGGCTGCACCGGCCTCATGCAGGCGGTGGGCGACAGCAGGCATCCCCTCTATTACCTGATATTCTCCTCCTGCCTCAACGTGGCGCTCGATATACTGCTGATCGGCGCCTTCGGCATGGACGTGGACGGGGCGGCCCTGGCTACCATCATCGCCCAGTTCGTGAGCGCTCTGCTCTGCCTTTCGCGCCTGTTCCGCACGCGCGAGGTCTACAGGCTCGAGCTCTCGAGCATGAGGATAGATCCCGTCGTGATGAAGAACATACTGCGCTTCGGGACTCCCGCGGCCGTACAGAACACCGTCACCGCCTTCGGCAACACCATGATACAGGCCAACGTCAATTCCTTCGGCGATATGGCCATGGCGGGGGTGGGAGCCCTGCAGAAGATAGAAGGCTTCCTCTTCATGCCCATCACGAGCCTCGCCATCGCGCTCTCGACCTTCGTGAGCCAGAACCTGGGCGCCAAAGAGATCGAGAGGACGAAGAAGGGAGCCAGATACGGGGTGATCACGGCCATGGTGGTCGCCGAGATCATGGGCCTGCTCTTCTTCCTCTTCGCGAAAGACCTGCTGGCCTTCTTCACCAGGGAGCCCGAGGCCATCGCCTACGGCTTCCGCCGGGTGCAGCTGGTCTGGGTCTTCTATATATGCCTCGCCGCCACCCATTCCATGGCCGGTGTCATGAGGGGAGCGGGAAAGCCCATGGTCACCATGGTGGCCTTCGTGGGCTGCTGGTGCGTCCTGAGGGTCCTGATCATGACCCTGCTGATGCCCATATTCAGATCCATAGACGTGGTCTTTTTAGCCTTCGCCTCCACCTGGTGCATAAGCGCCGCCTATCTGGCCTGGAACTGGTTCAAGGGAGACTGGCTGAAGCCCAGGGACCTCAGCGCGGAGAAGTGAGGGCGGAAGGGCGCGAAGAGGCGGAGACGCCATGGCGGCCTGCGGCCCCGCGCCTGCGCGGGCGCAAATGCGGCCGCTTATCATCCCGCGCGGCAGCGCACGACCCCGCGCCGCAACATAACACTTGTTATATAACAATTGCTCGCCTTGACCTTTCAAGGCTTTTCGCTTCGGGAGGAAGCAGAGGATGCCGCTCAGATACATGACCGTGGAAGACATGATGAAGGCCCGTGAGGACAGAGTGCGGGCCCAGGCTCTGCTTCTTGAGAGGACGGACGGCCCTCTGATCTCCT
>JAEEIC010000082.1 GCA_016281165.1 Bacillota bacterium
CCTCTGCGACAGGATAGTAGAGGTCGAGATCAAGAAGGTCGGCGACAGACCGGTCGCCAACCAGGCCTTCGAGGCCGATATCGTCCAGGCGGCGAAGAACGCCTACGAATCGCTGGGCCTTGAGCCCCACTTCAGCCCCGCCGGCTCTGTCGACGCCAATATACCCATCTCCATCGGCATCCCGGGCCTCGCGGTAGGCTGCGGCGGCCGCGCGGGCGGAGCCCACTCCGCGGGAGAATGGTTCGTCCCCGACAATATCTCCAAGGGCCAGGCGAAGCTCGTCCTGCTGCTCATGGGACTGCTGGGCGTTGAGGGAGTCTCCGATCCCCTGCTCCCCAAGAGAGGATAGTCTTTAAGAGATCGCGTTAAAAGAAAGAAGGACCGCCGTGTTCCCGTACGCCGGGGACGCGGCGGTCTTTTGTTTTGTATAAGCGCGGCCTCTCCCGCGGGCGGGGACGGCTGTCCCTTTATAGCGGCGTCTCGGCAAAGCCCCTGTCGGTCAGCGTCCAGAGGGAACGAAAGCCTGCCCTCACCGCGGCCTCTTCGGCCTCTTTAAAGGCGAAGGCGACGGTGCCCGCGGCGTGGCTGTCCGATGATATGGTGAGCTTTCCGCCCATCTCGCGCAGGGCCTCGAGGAGGAAGGGCTCCGGATAAAATCCCGTCCTGTAGCCTCTGCTCACGCCGCCGGTGTTGAGCTCGAATATCTTGCCCGCTTTGACCAGAGCCTCCATGGCGTCGAGGGCGGCCCGGCGGTACGCGAAGGAAGAAGTATCGTATACGGGCCCCTGCTCGTTGAACTTGGTCAGAAGATCGAAATGGCCGACGATGTCCGCTCCGGGGATGCCGGCGATCGTCTTCACCCGGGAAAAATAGAAGGCCGCGGCGGCGTCCGCGGCGCCGTGAAAAGCGGTCCTTATCATGCCGAGAGCGTCGGCGCGCCTGTTGTCCACCGGCCACTCCCTTCCCCCGGCCCGCAGTATGTGGACCGAAGCGATCACGTAATCGAAGCCCGCGAAGTCCGCTTCCGACTCGATATCGTACTCAAGTCCGGTATAGACCCTTATCTGCCCCTCATAGGCGCGGCGAAGACGCGCCATCTCGCGGCGGAGATCGTCCAGACGGTCACGGGGAACGGTCCAGGACCTTCCCGCCAAAGGGCTGTGCGCGCTGATGCCGAAGCTCTCCAGCCCCGCCGCGGCCGCCGCCCTTACCATCTCTTCACATGAAGACTTGCCGTCATCGAATGTACTGTGCGCGTGCAGATCCTGTCCGGGCATGAGGGCTCACCCGCCTGTTCCGAGGAGATGTTCTGGGACTCCCGTCTCAAAAAAGCGCTCGTTCGTCATCGCTTCCCAGTCCCCTGTCAATCTGTATAAGGGTTCTTCAGCCAGTCGGCGAACATGTCTCTCACGCTCATGGTGCGGTCGACGGAGAGCCAGCTGCCGAGCCTCCTCACGTAATAGCGCCTGATGTACTCGTCGCGGCTCATAGTAGGCGTCCCCTCTTTATCCTTTGGGATCAGGGTATCGACCATGGCCTCGAGCTCGTCGTCCGCTATCTCCTGATAGCAGTCGGTATAGACGTAGGGCGCGTTGATGCGGGAGCTCCTCTTCGCGGGCTTGTTCCTGGGCCTTCCCATGATGAGCAGGGTTATGGGCATCACGTATTTGGGCAGCTTCAGGGTCTCTTTGACCTCCTTGTAATTGAGGATGATGTCGGCGATGAAGCAGGAGCTGATGCCCATCGACTCGGCGGCGATGACCATGTTCTCGGCGGCCAGGACGGCGTCGATCTCGCAGAGCAGTATCTCGTCCTCCCTGGGGAAGTTTATGGGCGCGCCCATGCTCTTGACGTGGCTGCTGAAGAGCCTGAACCAGCGGCTGAAGTCGGAGAGTATCACGTATACAGCCGGAGCCTCGGCGATGAAGGACTGATCGTCGCACCATTTCGCGACTCTTTTCTTGAGCTCCGGGTCTCTCACGTCTATGAGCGAGAATTTGGACATCTTGCCCCCGTTGGGCGCTCTGAGGGCGGCGGAGGTGATGATCTGCCTCTCCTCCTCGGTGATCGAATCGGGGATGAAGCTGCGGCAGGAGGTCCTCTCCTCTATGACCTTTAAGGTCTCATTGATATATCCGGCCATGGTCTCTCCTTTCTTCTACTGCAGGGGGTGCTCCCGGAACCAGTTTATGACCTCGTCGTAGGCTGCTGTGCCCCTTAATGAATGATCGGCGCCGGGATAGATGATGAGCTTGTGTTCTTTGCCTGCCTGGGTCAGGGCGCTGTCCATGTAATAGGCCTGGGCGGGAATGACCCTCCAGTCGTCGGTGCCCTGGCAGATCAGCAGGGGCGGGATGATGCTGCCGGCGAACATGGTGGCGGATCTCTTGTCGTACTCGGCGGGAAGCTCCTCCGGGGTACCGCCTATGAGCTCGACGCAGACCTGCTTCATGGAGTCTTCCCTGCTGTAATACATGATGCGGCAGTCGCTCACTCCCGCGCAGACGGCGGCCGCCTTTACGCGGGCATCTCTCGCGCAGGCCAGATAGGTCATCATGCCGCCTCTCGAGTGTCCGGCCATATAGTAGCCTTCTTTTCTCACGCAGGAGAGCCCCAGGGCGATGTCGGCCAGCCTGATGACGTCGTCGACGTCGGCGCCGCCGAACTCCTCCAAGCCCGTGCCTCCCGCGTTGCCGCGATACTGGCTGCCGAAGCCCGCCATGCCGTTCGCGGCGTAGCGGCAGACCGCTCCCGGCCTCAAGGTACCGAATTCACGGTTGCCGCCACGGTTGAAGACCACGGCGGGCCAGGGGCCTTCCCCTTCGGGAGGGAAGGCCGCGAAGCCCTCGACCTCGCAGTCTCCCGACTTGTATCTGATGGAAAAAAGTCTTATCGCCGGATCCCAGGGCTCGGGGACTTCCATCCTCTCGGCCCTTATGATATCCGGATGAGAGAGCAGTTCCTTCATGGTCTCCTCCTATCCCAGCGCTTCTTTGAGGCAGGCGCCCAGCATATCGATATCCTCTTCGCTCACGACGTAGGGCGGTTTGAAGAATATACTGTTCCCGCTCCTTCCTGCCAGCAGGCCTTTGGCACCGAGAGCCAGGAACACCCTGTCGCAGGCGGCGGGATCGGTGAATTCGACGGCGGCGGATAGTCCTCTGCCCCTCACCTCGCGCACCTTTGGCGAGCCCTCGAGCTCCCGGAGGCGCCCCAGCAGGCAGGCGCCGGCCACCTTCACGTGATCCAAAAGTCCTTCGTCGAGCTGCCTGAACACCTCGCAGGCCGCGGCGCAGGCCAGGACGTCGTTGCCCGAGCCGCCGGTGAAGATGGCCCTGTCCCTGAACTC
>JAEEIC010000083.1 GCA_016281165.1 Bacillota bacterium
GATGAAGACGTGCATTATGACGGTCTCGGGACCGTCCCTGTAATACAGATCGCGGTAGACGACGGTACCCATATCGCGGGGATCCCTGACGGCGACGCCGGTCTCCTCGAGGCACTCGCGGACCGCCGCCCCGGCAAAGCTCTCGCCGGGCTCGGCCTTGCCCCCGGAGCCGTTGATCTTGCCCGCGCCGAAGCCTCTTTTCTTCATCCCGAGCAGTATCATGCCGTCTCTTACGGGGAGCATGAGGCTGACGTGCCGTATCCGGCGCTCCCGCTCCCAGTCCTCCTTCGTGAGCCGGCCGTAGAGTATGTCTTTGGTCTCTCCGATGCGGCGGATGCGCACGTCCTTAAGTGTCTTAAAATAAGTGAAGCCCAGCTTCTCGGAAACGCGCTTCGACTTCTCATTGCCGTCGAAAAATCCGCAGATGACGCGCTCGAGCCCCAGATCCTCAAAGCCGTGGCGTATCAGCCTCTCCGAGGCCTCGGGGACTATGCCCTGCCCCCAGCGGGGAACGCCCAGCCAAAAACCCAGCTCAGCCTCTTCGCTGCTCTGGCCCTCCCTTGTTATCAGGCTTACGCATCCGACGGGAAGGCCTGTTTCCTTGAGCACTATCGCGTAGGTCCCCGGCGCGGAGAGCACCCCGCGTATGACCTCGCGGCTCTCATCGACGTCCCTGTGAGGCATCCAGCCGCAGGGAAGCCCGACGAGGGGATCGCGGGCGTATCTGAAGCATTCCTCCGCGTCCGCATCTCTCCACGGCCGCAGGATCAGTCTTTCCGTTGCGAAACAGTCTCCCATCGGTATACCTCCTTTGAGCCGGATCTGCCTTGCGGCGCGCCCGGACACCGGGTCACTTGTTGTTGTAGATCTTATCGAGAGCGTCCTGCAGGCTCTGCTGCTGAAGATTCCTGAGCGCCAGCTGATCGACATATCCGGAGCTGCCGTCGTTCATCTGCACCCTTCCGCTCAGGGCGCTCACCTCGCCGTAATTGCCGTGGCTGTCCTCCACGCCGAAGGACTTGCTGTAGATGCGGTAGCGGGCGTCGACCTCGGCCTGCAGCTGGGAGACCCAGCGCTGGCGGTCCTGCTCCTCCTGCATCCTCTGGTTCTGCTCTCTGACCAGCTGGGCGTATGCCCGCTCCTGCTGCTCCGCGAGAGCGTCATGCACTTCGGCGCTGATATCGCTTATGAGCGAGAGCAGCTCGTCCGCAGCCTTTATGCCGCCGGCTTTAGCTTTCAGGGCGTATTTTCTCGCTTCATTGAGCCTGGCAGCCTTATCTTCCAGGAAGGAATAATTGGCCGAGCTCTTAACCAGGCGGACCGCTTCGTAATACTGGCAGAGAGGATCGCCGCTCTTCGCTCCTTCGTAAGAATAAAGCTCCGTCAGGTAATCTTCTCCCGAGTACGCGCCGAGATGGACCATGAAGACGTAGGCTTCGGGCATCTTGGCATCGACGCACTTTTCGCCCCAGACTATAGCGTTATGGTAATCCTTCTTCGCCATGTAGATCTTCGCTATCTTGAGCGCCTTGTCAAGATCCGTGTGTTTCTCGCAGCAGAGCAGATACACGCGCAGCAGCTGGTCCAGGCCGTCCGTCCTGACCTGTTCCCTGTCGAGCATCTCCTCGCTCAGCTGAAGAGCTCTGCTGTTCCCCAAAAGAACGAGAGGATAGAAGCTGTCGAAGGCGTCCTGATAATCTCCGTCCGAATAGCTTTGCAATCCTTCTATATAGGCTTTCTTCTGCTCCTCCCCGCGGAAGCGCTCGCAGCGCTCCTTCGCCGAAGAGCTGCCGGCCTTCTCCGCGTCCGTATAGTATTCCCAGGCCTCGCGGTAATGGACGGGATCGTCCCTGTCTTCGAGTATCGAACCGATGAGATAGAGGCCTTCGGGCTCGCCTGCCTTCGCCGCTCTTTCCCCCATATCGCGGATGACGTCCATGCGGCAGCAAAAGCCCGGCTGCTTCATCCAGTAGCGGATGGCGTCCATCATGGCTTCGGTGCTGCCGTGGGCCGCCGCCTTCTCAAGATTGTTCAGGTAATTGATCTCGCTGTATATCGTGCCCTTGGCGAGGAGCGCCATCTTAGCCGCCGCCATGTTGAGCTCGGGCTCCTTCGCGTCCCTGAATCTGGGATAGGTCTTCTTCGACCTTTCCTTCGCCTCGTCGTCCCGTTCGAGGACGTCCAGCGCCTCCTCCGCCAGCGGATGGCCCAGCTCATCGCAGAGCTTAAGCAGGGCTTCCGCCTTCTTCTCATCGGCCCCGGTACCGAAGCCGCAGGCATAGCGCTGCGCCGTCTCGAAGAGAGCGTCAGTATCGCCCTGCAGGGCGAGCTCCTGCGCGTTCTCGAAAGCCAGCGCGTTCATCTTCGCCTGATCCTGCGCGCTCAGCCAGGAGCTGTCCCTGAAGGGGATCTTCTGTCTGAGCTTATATACCGCGCCCAGGAAGCGGCGGATCTCATCGGCGTCGGGATAGACCTTGAGGATGCCGCGAAGGGCCGCGACCGTCTTCCAGTCCGACTCGGGGTCGTTGACGTACTTTAAGACGGTCTCGTCGTCTCCTTCCTCAAGGAGCCGGGAGAACAGTTCCGCTATCCCTTCCAATGCCTGATCGGAAGAGGCTTTATCGAGCTTCTCGAATCGCGCCATCGCGGCATCGAGCTCTGCGCGCAGATCATTTGCCCCGTTATCCTTATCTGTTTCCGGAGGATCGGACCAGAACTCATTTGCAGCCTTTTCGGCGTCTGCCGCGTTTGCGAAAAACAATTCATCAGAACTGGGACACATAGCTAGACTCCTGAAAGATCATCTCATACGGTCCTTTGCGGATCACAGGACTATGATGCCCGCGGGGCGGATCGCGAAGCCGCTGAAGGCCTTGCGGTGGCCCTTGGGATGGATGATGCCGTCCCCGTCCACATAAGCCTTCTTCGTATCCTTGTCGCCGTCGTCGCGCAGCCACCACCAGCAGTTCTCGCTGTAGTCCTCCATCTCCAGCTCGGTCTTGACCTGGATCTGCTTCATCAGCATATCCGATCCGCGGCACTGCAGGACGTTCTTCCTCAGCTGCTCGGCCTCGGCGACGCTCAGCAGGAAAAAGCCCTTCTCCTGATCGAAGAGCCTCTTCTCCCAGGGCATCAGCCAGCCGATGAACTCGTCATTTTTGAGTCTGTTGTCCAGATCGGCCTCCTCGATGTAAGCGCCCGCGGTCTCGGGAGTCGCCATAAGGGCGAGATACCTGCCTCCGCCCTGGGGACAGATCCACCAGTTCAAAGGAACGGTGTTGCGCGCGAGGTCGACGCACTGTCCGAAGCTCACGCGGAAGGGAGCGGCTTCGCCGCCCGCCTTTATCTTGTCCGCGAGAGCCCGGTATCTCTTGTCCTCAACAGCCTTCATATCCCTGAACTCGGAATCGACAGCCTCGTATTGATGCTTCTCGGCAAAGCGGGAATACAGCTGCTCGATGAAGCTCCTGTAATCGGCCATCGAAGCGCGGTGCTCGCTGCATATCATTCCGGCCCTGCGGATCAGACCCATGCGGAAGGCTTCATCCTCATCGCGGAAAGAAGCGAGCGCTTTATCAAGTTCATTGGCATGATCGCTTTTGTTTTGCTTTTTGCTGTCCGACTGCACCTTGATATAATAGATTATCAGTCCGATCGCTATGACCGGGAATACGTATATCATCGGCTTCATCAGCAGCTTGATGAATATGGCCAGCACCAGAAGGATGATGAGGGCGATGGGGATGCCCCCTATACCGAGAGTGACCAGGCCGAAGATGCCCAGTACCACGCCGAAAGCGATGAAGGCGTAGCCGAGCAGCTTGTCATTGCCGTGGGCGGCCATGATAAAGACGGGCTCGAGCGCCAGCAGCGCAAGGCCTGCTATAAGCGACCATATCTCATACTTGGTATCGGACTTTATCCTGCTTGTCTTCGCCGTGAGCAGGGAATCCGCCGCCTCCGCCAGCGCCTTTCCGTTGAGACCCGACCCGAGAGGATCGTCCAGCGCCTTGAGCAGCTGTTCCTTTTCCGCGTTAAAACCGTTGATATCGATCATTTTCTTCCTCCATGCGGCCAGGAAGGCCTGTTTCATCGCCGTCCCGGGCAAGTTCCTCCGCCCGCTGTGACTGACCGCTCCTTATTTGTAGATTATATGATGAGATCAGGCAAAATTCAATCTCATCGGCTCGTTCCCGCCGCGAGCCTCACGCATTCGTAGGCTCCGTCGTAGGCGCCCTGAGCCTTCATCTCATCGATGCGGCGGCACATGTGGGCGAAGAGGTCGGGATCGCCGATCACGCGGTCGATCATGGCGTTCATCGACTTCTCGTCGGGGCACTCGAAGGTGCCGTCCCCCGCCTCCTGCGAGCAGACCGCCCCGTAGACCTCGTGCCCGCCGATATGCTTCATGAAGATCTTGGGAATGGGATAATAGGCCAGCTCGGAGGGCTTGGTGATGAGGACGTCGCAGCGCGGCATGAGCAGGTTCGTCGCGTACACCGCCTCGAAGATATCGCCGCAGCAGACCGCCGTGAGGCCCTCCGCCCTTTCGCTCTTCATGCTCTTGGCGAAGCTCTTGAGGCCCTCGTAATCGTCGACGAAGCAGCGCATGGGGGTGCCCGCGAGGTCTTTGCGCAGCTTTTCGAGCACGTCCTTATGATCGCCGCAGTTGATGAAGACCGAGGCCCTGCCCGCGTTCACGTGGGTCAGCAGGTGCTTCACCATCGAAAGGAACTGGCTGTAGCCGGCTCCGGCGCCTCCCACCGTCAGCAGAAAGCGCAGCGGCGCGGCCCCTCCCGCCCTGGCGACGCGGTCTTTGTCGTCCTCCTCCAGGTCTTTGAGCAGCTCGTGGTCGACGTAGCGCCCGACCATCCTCAGCTGGCTCTCGGGAATGCCCTTGAGGGGCGTTTTGGCAAAGCCGTTCATCATTTTGTAGCCAAGATAGGCGAAATCGGTCTGCACGGTATGCGTAGCGCCCTCGGAAAGGTGCAGGGCCATGGGCCAGTTGTCGGGGATGGCGTTGACGACGTGCGTGAAGCCGGCGTGGACGGCGGCCTGGCTGGGCCAGACGTGGGTCGCGATATAGGGGACGTCCTTGGGGAGCGAGGCCAGGATGGGGACCAGAAGCTCCGAGTTCTTCTGGTCCTTGGCGTTGTAGCTCAGCTGCCTGAAGCCCTCGCTGTTCAGAGGCTCCCAGAAGAGGCGGTTGAAGAGGAAGGACTTCTGCGAGATGCGCGAGGCCAGGGAATAGAGATCGTTCTGCTCCCTTATCATCTTCGAGCCCGTCGCCTCGAAGCCGGCCAGATCGAGCCAGTACGGCGTGAAGCCCAGGGCCTTCGCGCAGGAGGCCATGGCCATGCTTATGCGGTAGTGACCGAAGCCCATGCGTATGTTGCCGACGATGAGGGCGTTCTCCGCCAGGGGCTCGGGCTTTTCGGAAAAGACCAGCTTCTTCGCTCCCATGAAGTCCAGGGTCCTGATATCCTCGGCCGCGAAGCGGTAATCCGCCTTTGAATCGTCTCCGTATTTCTTGATGAACTTGTTTTTTGAGGCCTCCGCCTGTCTTACGGTCTTTTCGTCTATGGGATTGCCGAAAATGATCCTCGTTCTGTCAGTCATGTCTATGCTCCTTCGGGGCCGGCGTCACTCGCTCAGGATCCCCTTCTCCATGTCGTATATCATCTTTGCGCGCCTGCCGTCCAGCTCGTAATCAACGCGGACGGTATCGCCTTTCCGCTCATATGAGAGCGCCCTGCCCCCGCGGAAGAGCGCCAGGGCCCGGTCCAGAAGGGCCTTCTTTTCGGCGTCGTAGGATCCGACCTCGTCCGAGGTCATCAAAAGCGAACCGAAGAGCGCGTTTATGAGGGTCAGAGCCTTCCTCTGCTCCCTGCTGAGCCCGATATTATCGTCCCTTAAGAGGAAGACGTCGGGATCGTTCAGGAACATATGCCCGTCCATGGGGCTCCTGAATATGGTATTGACCAGGGTGACCTTGGTCGAGACTCTTTCCGCGTGGAAGGCCCGCATGTAGAAGCTGTCGTCGAACTTCAAAGACACGTCGGGGCCGATGCGGCAGTAATCGAAGCGGCCGGCGCAGTTGGCGAGCGCCGCCCCGCAGCCGATGATGAGCCTGCCCTCCAGCTCTTCCCTGAGGAGACCGTAGGCGAACTCGCTGGTCTCGGCGCGGGTCCTGCCGGCCAGGGGCTTAAGGGAAGCCGCGTAGATGAAATCGAGCTTGAAGAGGTCGAAGCCGAGGTCTTTGTAATGCCTCAGGACCTTCCTCACGTATCCGACCGCCTCCGGGACGTTGAGATCCAAGGGACAGTCGCCGCTCCAGTTGCAGCCGGCGTAGATACGGCGGCCGTCCGCGTCTTTCGCGATCCAGTCGGGATGCTCTGCCGCCAGCCTCGACTTGTCTTCGGCGACGAGGGGAGCGAGCCAGATGCCGGCCAGCAGGCCTTTTTCGTGTATCTTTTTTATGATGGGCTCAAGGCCCCGGGGGAACTTCTTCTGATCGACGTCCAGCCAGTCGCCGACGAAGGTCTCGAAGCCGTCGTCTATCTGGAAGAGCTCGAGCCTTTCATCGGCCCTCTGAAGGGCCTTCTCCAGCAGCTGCTCGTTTATGTCCTGGTAATGATCGTACCAGGAGGTGTAGCCGAAGAGCTTTTTCGCGGGACGGGGCGTGAAGCTCTCGAAGTACGGGGCGGGATCGTCTCCGGTCATATAGTCGAAGACCGTGAAGCTCTCGCCGGCCCTGAGGGACCTTCCCTGCACGTCGCTGTAGAGAGTGACTGTTCCTCCCTCTCTCTCGAAGTGTATGAGCAGCCAGGCGTTCGCCCCGTTGAAGCTTCCCACGAAGAAAGGCTCGCCGCCCCTGAAATGGGCCCACTCGAAGGCCGTCAGGTCGTCGGAAGCGGTCATCAGGGGGTTCTTCCATTTGGTCCTGCCGCGCCCGGCCGGAAGCGGCGGAGTCCAGAAGGCGTAGGAACCGTAGGAGCGGAAATGGAAGCGGTCCTCTATGAAATCGGGGAGCTTCGAAAGGTCGTTGAGATGCTCGCCCGGCATAAACTCCCTGGTCTCGGTCCAGGACTGAAAACCGTTGGCGACGACCGGGACGTCCGGCCTGAAGGTCACCGGCAGCTTTTCCGAAGCCCCCGCCAGGATCAGGTCCTTTTTCGCCGTCACTTTTGCGACGCGGCGCCCGCCGGGACCGTTCAGGATGGAAAAGCTGACGTTTTCGTCATCTTCTTCGGCTGTATATGTCTTTCCCGCAAGCTCGTATCTGAGTTCCATATCAGGCCTTCTCCGCCTCCTGCCTTTTGTGGCCCTCCTCGATGATGCCCATGACCGACTTTTCGTCGTAGCGGATTATGACCGCCATGGCGATGAGGCAGAGCACCATGGCGATGACGAGGCTGATGCGGTAGCCCGTGCCGTTGTTCCTGATGAGGGTCTCTCCTCCCGGGCCGGCCTCGGTGTACTGGCCTACCACCGCGAGAGAGGTGAAGATTATCATGGCGATGGACTGGCCGAGCTTGAAGGCGAAGGTCCTCGCGGCGTAGAACATGGCGTCGCGGTTCTCGCCGCTGCTGATGTAATCGCTCTCGGCGATGTCGGCGACTATGGCCTGGGGGATTATGCCCAGTATGGAGAGCGGGACTCCCACGAGCACGCAGATGATGAAGCCGTAGATCTGGTTGGGTATGAAGCTCACTTTCCCGGCGAAGGACGAGACCAGGAAGGCGAAGGCGAAGAGGCCGAAGCCCCAGACCAGCAGCTTCTTCTTGCCGTGCTTTCTGGAGAGCATGTTGACGAAGATGTAGCAGACGAAGGTCACGAAGGTCATGAAGATGAACAGTATCATATAGTTGTTGAGCTCGAGCAGCACCTCGACGTAATATATGAAACCGGTGTTGAAGATGGTGATCCCTACCCAGTAGATGATGTCCGAGAGCACGAAGACGCGGAACTGCCTGTTGGCGAAGGTCCGGGTCAGCGACTTGAAGGCGTTCTCCTTCACGGGCTTCGAGTCGTCGTAGTCCTTCTCGTTTATCATGAAGGCCGGCAGCAGCATGCAGACGAGGGCCAGCACGGCCATCGCGGCCAGCACGAGCCTGGCGCAGAGATAGTAATCCCAGCCGGTCGCAGCGTAGACGCCCTCCCAGATCATCTTACCGCCGAAGGCGATGCCGGTACCGACGATGTAGGTGAGGGAGATATAGGTCGAGATGTCCATGCGGTCCTTCTGGCTGCGGCCCAGGACCGGTATCAGGGCGTTGTACGGAGTGCAGTAGGCGGTCATGAACACGTAAAACAGAATAAGGGTTACCGCGAGCCATATTATGTTGACCGGAGATTCTCCCCTCACGGGGCAGCAGAATATGAGCACCGTGACCAGGGCGAAAGGCAGGGCCGAATACCTCATGAAGGGTATGCGCTTGCCCAGGGGGCTTGAGCAGTTGTCTGACATCCCGGCTATCCAGGGGTCGGTCACCGCGTCGACCAGGCGGCCGCAGGCGGTGATGAGGCCGATGACGGTGAGTCCCAGGAAGGTCGCGCTTGTCACGAAGGTGATGACGCCGTTCCCGGTAGAATCGGGAAGATAGAAATTGACGAGCAGATTGGCGATGATGCCCGAGAGTATGGACCAGCCCAGCTGGCCCACGGCGAATACCCATTTGATCTTAGACGAGACAGTTTTCATTTTTCCTCCATTTTCAGAGACGCTCTGCTGATAAGTAAGCGCACGTTCCCTTTTATTATACTAACAAATGACTGAAAACTAAACATATATATAAAGAAAATAACTGAATTTACTTGACGTGTGAAAATACTGTCAATAAAATCGGAGGACGAAGGCCGCCATCCACCCTGAAGGCGGCATATGCAAGACAGACTGCGAAAGAACATTATGATAGTGAGGAGACAGCTGTGAGCGATCTGGTACTGTATGTCCACGGCCGGGGCGGGAGCGCCGAAGAGAGCAGGCGTTACGAGCCGCTGTTCCCGGACGCCGAAGTAGTCGGGCTCGAATATGAGGCGTCTGCGCCCCGGGAAGCGGGAGAAGAGATCCGCGGTTTCATGGACGGGCTGGGCGCCGAAGACGGCAGCGTCATCCTGATCGCGAACAGCATCGGCGCGTATTTCTGCATGGGCGCCGGCATAGAAGCGAAGCTCCGCCAGGCATACTTCATCTCCCCCATCGTCGACATGGAGAGGCTGATACTGGACATGATGGCCAAAGCCGGCGTGACGGAGGAGGAGCTGAGAGAGAAAGGCGCGGCCGC
>JAEEIC010000084.1 GCA_016281165.1 Bacillota bacterium
AAGGACAAAGATGAAAAAACTGATCTCTATGCTTATCGTCCTCACGCTGTGCCTGGGGATGACCCTGCCGGCATACGCCAAGGAAGGCATCTGCGTCACGGGAGGCCTCACCAGTACCGTGAGCGAGCGCTGCTATATCGACAGCGAAGGCAATCTGTGGATGTGGGGCGAGAACAATTATGGTCAGTGCGGCCTCGACCCGAAGGAAACAAAGTGGCTGGACGAGCCGCGGCTGGTCATGAGCGATGTGGTATCCGTCCGCAGGGCGAAGGAGGCCGTGATAGTCCTCAAGGCCGACGGAACTGCCTGGACCTGGGGCTACGATTTCAACCACGGCGCGGAGGTCCAGAGGAAGTATTCGGAGGGAAAGGTCCGCTACGGCTATGCTAAGGGCCCCGAGCCCTACAAGGTGGCGGATGACGTGGCGGCGATAAGCATGGGCAACCAGATGCAGTTCGGCATACTCAAAAACGACGGGACGCTCTGGACCTGGGGCAATTCCATCTGGAACGACCTGGGCTACAACGCCTCCTCGCTTCCCGCCTCATATTTCAAGGTCCCGGCGGATTCTACCGACATGATGGGCTGCGAGCCCTCCGTGCCGGTCAAGATACTGGACGACGTGAAGGCTTTCGCCATGGGGCATTACGACGGCATGGCGATAAAGAAGGACGGCAGCCTCTGGTACTGGGGAAATGACGACAGCATCTCCATGGACAACGGAAAGGCGACCGGCGGCGAACCGATGCCGCCCACGAAGATCCTGGACGGGGTCGCGTCTTTCAACACCGACGACGAATGGGACGACGTGGTCCTGACCAACGGAGAGGCGTGGTCCATCAACGGAGCCGTCGGCGGCGATCTCAAACACCGCCACAAGCTGGCTGACAACGTAAAGATGGTCGTCGGTCCCTATACCGATATTTACGAGCTGCAGAAGTCCAGCCCTTCGGCCCCGGTCAAGTATGATTTTGACTATATCCTGAAGAATGACGGCAAGCTCTACGGCAAGAACGGCAGCGAGTTCATAATGGATAACGTGGTCTGGGTGGATGTCTGCATGGATTCCTCCGACCTTGCCATCGCTCCGGCAGATCCCCGCAACTATGTTTCCACCTACATTCTTTGCGGCGACGGAACGCTCTATGAGAAAAAGCCCACCTATTC
The DNA here is from genome assembly GCA_016281165.1 of Bacillota bacterium. Taxonomy (GTDB): domain Bacteria; phylum Bacillota; class Clostridia; order Peptostreptococcales; family Anaerovoracaceae; genus RGIG2707. Next base: position 1,168 of record JAEEIC010000084.1, read on the forward strand.
CCTGAACGATAAGGGGCTCAAGGATGCCTTCCTGGGCTATGAGACCGTAAAGCTGGCGGATAACGTGGCCCTGCCCGGCCAGCCCTTCAGCAGCCTGAGACCGAAGGTAAAGCCCTTCGCCGATGTTTTTAAGGATGATTATTACGGCGCGGCCGTCGATTGGGCCTTCCATCACGAGCCTCTGATCACGGACGGCGTCAGCGCCACCAGCTTCGCTCCCGCCAGGATCGTCACCCGCGGCCAGGCCGTGACCTTCCTCTGGAGGGCCATGGGCGAGCCCGAGCCCAAGAGCGGCGAGAACGTCTTCAGGGACGTTGCCGATGGCGCGTATTACGCCAAAGCGGTGCTCTGGGCCTGTGAACAGGGGATCACCGACGGCACGAAGACCTTCGAGGACGGGACCAGGAACTTCTCTCCGGACAGCCCCGTAAAGCGCGGCCAGATGGTGACCTTCCTCTGGAGGACCATGGGAGAGCCCGGCAAGACGGAGGACAGCGAGGGCAAGGCCTGGTACGCGGACGCCGAGAACTGGGCCAATAAGAAGAGCATTCTTTCCGGCACCGCGGCAGCCTACGACACGAACGCCGAATGCCCCAGGGCCGACGTCATCTACTATCTCTGGGAGGTCCTGGAGAAGCTTAACGATGACCGGTAAGGCCCGCCTTCGCGGGCGCCTGACGCGGCAGAACGAACGAAACGCAGCTGATCCGAAAGGGCCGGCTGCTTTTTATTGCCTCAGGGACGGCAAAGAGCCGTTGAAACGGACCGGCGAATGCCCCGGGCGGGCGGAATTATGCCTGCGGGGCTTTCGGATACTGCCCCGATACGGCGCCGGATGACTTAGATCGCGCGAAATACAGCTGACCGATAAGCGGCCGGCTGTATTTTTTGTCGCTTTTGCAGACTGCTGCGTGGATCGGGACGCTGTTTCAGAGGTTTTAGCCCTGTTCCCGGGGCCCGGACGGCCTTCGATGATCGTGAAAACGTCCGGGACAGTGATTTTGAAACTATTGTGGCTAAAACAGCGGCAAAAGCTTCAAAAAACTCTCTATGGGCAGGTCCCCATTTGGGCCAGGGAACAAGGAAATGCGTCTAAATGGCTGCTGATGTTAAAAAAAAAGCATTTTTCAGAGCACATATTGTAACCAAAAGCAAAATATGGTATATTCTGGATAGAGCGACGGCCGGAGGATCATGGAGGATCTGCAGGAACTCAAGTTATTACTAACAAAATTAAAGGAAATGAGGCGAAGAGTTTCAAAAGAATTGTCCCGGGCTCCGGAAGGCATGCTTTTGGTCGTAAATGACCGCGGATACTCGGTCTACAGGCAGGTCCGCACAGAAAACGGCCGGAGAGTGCAGAAGAGCATCGGCAAAAGTCAGGTGCTTATCGACGCGCTCGCCCATAAGCGCTTTCTCATGGAGAAGCTGAAGCGGCTCGACAGGAACATTGGGCTCATCGAAGGGATATACGGCGCGAGCATATCGCTGGAAGACGGCGATATCTTCGCCGTGATGCCGAAGTCTTTTGCCGCGCTGGACAGGGCCGCGGTCATTCTGGGGCACGGGTCCCGCAGGAAGGACTGGCCCTGTCCCGTCCGCGACGGGGTGTATCCTGAAGAGGCGCGCCTTGACATCGAGCCCGAACGGCGCTTCGAATGGGCCTGCAGTCCGTATGCCGAAAACACCTCATTTCTTGAGATGAAGAAGTACCTGAGCGCTAAAGGCGTGCTCTGCCGCTCAAAGTCTGAGGCGGCGATACTGGGGATATATGATTCCCTGGGCATACCATACCATTATGACGAAGTGCTCTATCTGAACGGCGCGTTGAGGTCGCCCGATATCATCGGGTGCAGAGCGGACGGAGCGTTCGTGTTCCACGAGCATCTGGGCCTGAGCTCCGGGGACTATCTGCAGAAGAATAATGCGAGACTCAAGATCTACGGGAACGCGGGCATCTTCCCGGGGAAGAACCTGATCCTGACATATGACAGGCAGGACGGGACCATCGACCTTGGGCTTATAAAGGCTGTGATCGAAGATGCCTACAGACTCTGAGAGAACTTGTGTGTGAGCGGACGCCGGTCTGATCAATTATCTTTCGACCTATGATCTAAAAATCTGTGTTTGAGGATGCTGCCGGCTTTTTGCAGGGGTGGGGTCTGAACAGGCGTCTTTTACGGACCGGTATCTTTCTTCCCCGCAGGGTCCGGACCTTCTGCGCCGGGCATCATTTTGCCGCGCTCTCCCGCGCGGTCTTTTTTTATTTACCCCTTGACAAGGTAGGTAAGTGGCGTTATCATCAATACGCCTGACAGGTAGGTAAAAACGTCCGCGCGTTTTCAGTCCTCATGAACGGGGAGCGGACGCCGAAGATAGAAGGAGGAAATATGAATATCTACGCCGACAACGGGGCGACGACGAAGATGAGCCAGAGGGCCATAGACGCCATGATACCGTACATGGCTGAGTTCTACGGCAATCCGTCCAGCCTTTATTCCATAGGCCAGAAGGCCAAAGAGGCTCTTGACGACGCGAGGGAAAGGGTCGCTAAGTGCCTGAACTGCAGCCCGCAGGAGATCACCTTCACGGGCGGCGGCAGCGAGGCCGACAACCAGGCGATCGTCTCCGCGGCGATGGCGGGGGCGAAGAAGGGGAAGATGCACATCATCTCCACCGCTTTCGAGCATCACGCCGTGCTGCATATCCTGAAGAAGCTGGCGGGCGAGGGCTATGAGGTGACTCTGCTCGATCCGGGCGAGAAGGGGATAGTCACCGCCGAGCAGGTCAGGGCCGCCATCACTCCCGAGACCTGCCTCGTCACCATAATGTTCGTCAACAACGAGATCGGCACCATAATGCCCGTCGCCGAGATAGGCGCGGTCTGCCGCGAAAAGGGCGTCACCTTCCATACCGACGCGGTCCAGGCCGTAGGCCACATCCCCGTCGACGTGAAGGCCATGAACATCGACATGCTGAGCCTCGCCGCCCACAAGTTCCACGGGCCCAAGGGCTGCGGCGTGCTCTACGTGAGAAGAGGCCTTCCCATCTACAATATAATCGAGGGCGGAGCCCAGGAGAGGGGCAAGCGCGGCGGCACCGAGAACGTGGCCGCCATCATGGGCCTCGCCGCGGCTCTCGAGGAATCCTGCGAGAACATGGAAGAGGACAACAAGAGGCTCATCCCCTTAAGGGACAGGCTCATCGAGGGCCTTTCGAAGATCCCCTATTCGATCCTCAACGGCGACGCCGAGCGCAGAGCTCCCGGCAACGTCAATTTCTGCTTCGAGGGCATTGAGGGAGAATCCCTGCTGCTGCTTCTGGACGACAAGGGCATCAGCGCCTCCTCAGGCTCCGCCTGCACCTCGGGCTCTCTCGATCCCAGCCACGTGCTGCTCTCCATCGGCAGGCCCCACGAGCTGGCCCACGGGTCTTTGAGGCTCACGATAGGAGCCGACATCACCGAGGAAGAGGTCGATTACATCATAAAGTCGGTCGGCGAGGTAGTCGCGTATCTGCGCTCCATCTCTCCCTTCTGGCACGACCTCGAGAGCGGCAAGAGACAGCACATGATAAGCGAACACTGGAGGTAAACATAAATGGCACTTTACAGCAACACAGTCATGGATCATTTCCGCAACCCGAGGAACCTGGGCGTCCTGGAAGACGCCAACGGCATCGGTGAGGCCGGCAATCCGGTCTGCGGTGACATAATGAAGATCTATCTCAAGATAGAGAACGGTATCATCGAGGACGTGAGCTTCGAGACCTTCGGCTGCGGCAGCGCCATCGCCTCCAGCTCCATGGCGACCGAGCTCATCAAGGGCAAGCCTGTCGAGGAAGCACTGGCCCTCACCAACAAGGCTGTCGCCGAGGCTCTTGACGGGCTTCCCGCCCACAAGATGCACTGCTCGGTGCTGGCCGAGGAGGCGATCAAGGAAGCCCTCAAGGACTATTACGCCAAACAGGGCCTGCCCTTCCCCGGCGAAGAGCCCGAGGGCTGCGACGGCTGCTGCGAAGGCTGCACTCTGCACCAGTAAAGGAGTTCTGCCATGGTGATCTCGACGAGAGGAAGATACGCTCTCAGGGTCATGGCGGATCTTGCGGAGCACAGAGGAGAGGGCTTCGTGCCCATGCGTCAGGTGGCCGAAAGGCAGGGGATCTCTCTCAAATATCTGGAGAAGATACTGCCGTCCCTGGTCTCCGCCGGCCTCATCGAAGGGGTCCACGGCAAGGGCGGAGGCTACAGGCTCACGAGGGAGCCCGCGGATTACAAGGTCAGCGAGATACTGCGCCTTACCGAGGGAGACTTCATCCCGGTCTCCTGCCTCGAATGCGGCCCCACGCCCTGCGACCGGGCGGAGCGCTGCTACACCCGCCCTCTCTGGGACAGGCTCACCAGCCTCATAGACGGTTATCTGTCGAGCGTGACTCTGGATGACCTGCTCAAGGGGACCTGCGAGGGGGAAAGACCCGCTTAGGCCGTCCTTAAGGAAAGCTCCGGGCCCTGCCGTAAGGCGGGGCCCGTTTTTCACGCTCAGGCGCGCTCTCTATATACTGACACGCTCTTTTATATAGTCGATGAAGCTCTCCTCGGCCGTGGGCAGGGGATGCCCCTTGCGCCAGACGAAGAGGTATTCGACGGTGGTGTCGGCGCCCTCGATCTGCCGCGAGATCAGGCTGCTGTTGGGCACATAAGCGGTCTGGGGGAAGATGCTGATGCCCACGCCCCTGCCGGCGAGGGCCGCGGCGTCGAGGTAGCTGTCCATCTCGCAGATGATGCGGGGCTCTTTTTTTATGCCGCGAAACCAGCGGTACATATTCTCTATCGCGGCCCTGCGGCTGGGCACGATCAGGGGCTCCTCCGCCAGGCGGGCTATGTCTACCGGCCCTTCCTCCCGCGCCAGGGGATGGTCCTTGCTGAGCAGGGCGACCATCTTCTCGGTCCCCACCAGGAAGCTGTTGAGCAGCAGCTGGTCGTAAGGGGAGGTTATGACCGCGAGGCTTATGAGGCCGCTCCTCATCTTTTCGATCAGGTCGTCGCTGCTGCCGTCCAGTATGCGGAAGCGCACCTGGGGATGCAGGGCGAGGAAGCCCGAGATCCACTCGGCGGCGATGTCTGGGGCCATGCCCTCGACCAGTCCCAGCGAGATGGTCCCGGCGAGGCCCTTTCCCATGGAGATTATTTCGCTTTTGGCCTTGTCCGTCAGGCTCAGTATCTCCTTGGCCCTGCGGTAGAGCAGCTGACCGGCGTCGGTGAGCTCCAGCTGCCTTTTGCCCCTCACGAAGAGGGGCGTCCCCAGCTCCTCCTCGAGGCTCCTGATCTGGCTGCTCAGAGGCGGCTGGCTCATGTTGAGCAGGGCCGCGGCCCTGGTCATGTTCAGTTCCTCCGCCGTGACGGCGAAATATCTCAGGGTCCTGATATCCATACTGCCTCCTTCTTGTTTTGCGATATGTTTTTCGTATGATACCGCTAATATTATATGTATTATATTTGTCGCGCGCAAGCCTGTATAATCGGGATGTGGGTGTTTGCGCCCTGTTCTTAGGGCAGACACCGCATTGCAAAGGAGGTACATATGCCGGCAGACGCGATAGTAGGGATCAACTGGGGAGACGAGGGCAAGGGCCGCATGGTCGACCTGCTCACCGAAGATCACGATATAGTCATAAGATATCAGGGGGGAGGCAACGCCGGTCACACCGTCATCAACGGGTACGGCAAGTTCGCCCTTCATCTGCTGCCTTCGGGCATCTTCAGGCCGAACGTGACGAACGTTTTGGGCAACGGCGTGGCCCTGGACCCGCAGAGCCTCGCGGAGGAGATCGAAGAGGTCCGCTCCAAAGGCGTCCATATAGGACCGGACAACCTGATGATAAGCGACAGGGCCTCGCTGCTGATGCCCTGGCACAAGGACCTGGACGGGCTCGAGGAGCAGCGCCTGGCCGACAGGAAGTACGGTTCCACGAAGCAGGGCATCGCCCCTTTCTACTCAGATAAGGCGAGAAAAAAGACCGTGCTGGCGGGAGAGCTCTTTTATCCCGGGCGCCTGAGGGCGCATCTTGCGGATATCCTCGAGTGGGAGGACCTCGTCCTCACGAAGATATACGGGACG
>JAEEIC010000085.1 GCA_016281165.1 Bacillota bacterium
GCCTGAGCCTGAGCGAACCTCCGGAATTCTCAAAAAACAGTCTCTTCCCGAGCTCGGGATCCGCGTCGACGTAACAGAACTCCGCCTTGAGCGTCTCCTGCAGTTTTTTGTCAAATAACAGCCCTTTTTCAAGATCCATCATCCGGGCCTCCATCGCTTGCTTTGCCGGGGTCGATCTTTTCGCGATAAATGATCGATATCTATTCATTTATTATAATGTGCCGCGGCCGGTATTCAAATCGTTTTTTCGCCGGAGAGATCATCATCGGAAGGCCGGGCATTTTTGCACCTAAATGTCCGAATACTTAACAAATATGCCGCCGCGCAAGGCGGCTCTTTTCATAAGAGGCGGGGGATAATATAATGATGTAAAAAGCCGGGGCGCTGAGGCTTCCGGCCGCGTGACGAAAGGAAAGGTGAGATAAAATGCCAGGCTACGCGAGACGCATAGGCACCATGGCGGCCTCAGTCGGCCAGCTCCAGTCTTTGAGCTCCTCTCTTGTCGGAGGCTACAAGGTCTCCTTCGGCGCGGGAGCGCCGGCGGTGGAGGCCTATCCCTTTGAGAAGCTGAGGGAGATATCGCAGGAGGTATTCTCCGGGCCCGAAACAGGCCTCGACGCGGTGAAGTACGGAAGCACCCTGGGACTGGACTCCCTGCGGGAGGCCGTGAGAGACCATCTGCTGGCTCCCAGAGGGCTCGAGGCCGATATAAAGAACATAATGATCACGGCCGGAGGCATCCAGCCCATGAACCTGCTCTGCCAACTCTACATCGAGCCCGGCGACGTGATACTGGTCGAGAGCCCCTCCTTCATCCACGGGACCACCATCTTCAAGATGTTCGAGGCGAGGCTGGAGCCGGTGAAGCTCGATGACGAGGGCATGGATATGGAGGATCTCGAGGAGAAGATCCTGAGATACCGCCCCAAGCTGGTATACACCGTGCCGACCTTCCACAATCCCACCGGCGTCACCCTGAGCACAGAGCGCAGAAAGAGGCTGGCTGAGCTGGCGTCGAAGTACGACGTCGCCGTGCTGGAGGACGACCCCTACCGCGAGATACGCTACAGCGGAGAGCACAAGCCCTTCATCAAGAGCTTCGGAGACGACCATATCATCCTCTCGGGCAGCTTCTCCAAGATATTCTCGCCCGGCAGCCGTCTGGGCTTCATCGTCGCCTCGGACGAGCAGATCGCGCGTCTGTCGGACATCAAGCTCTGCACCGACACCTGCACCAACACCGTCTCGCAGGCCATCGCCGCCGGGTTCTTCAAACGCGGGTACTATGAGGACCACCTGAAGTACCTCTGCGATCTTTACAGGAGCAGAAGGGACGCCATGCTCAAGGCTCTCGACGCGTATTTCCCCTCCTGTACGAAGCACACCGTGCCCGACGGAGGATATTACGTCTGGGCGGAGATACCGGGGCTGGACGTCAAAGCCCTGGCCCCCGAGGTCGGCGAGAAGCTGGGCATCTGCTACGGCATAGGCAGCACCTTCTATACCGAGGGCAATCCCGAAGGAGCGGGCCTGGGGACCATGAGGCTCAACTTCAGCGGCCTCACGGAGGACGCGATCGAAGAGAACCTTAAGAAGCTGGGAGAGTATTTCAAAGCAAAGCTGGGCGAATAGCGGACGCGGACCGGGCGGAAGGCCCGGCAGGCCTTCGCCTGACAGGCGGGGCGGCGCTGCACCGCGGAAAGGACGTAAAGATGTCACTTAACAAACTCAGAGATATGTTCGCGAGGAAAGAGGGCGCCGTCGGCACCTTCTTCAGCGGCGGCAACCAGAGCTTCATGGAGTGCCTGGGCTTTTCGGGCCTCGACTTCGTCATCATCGACTGCGAGCACGGTCCCTTCGACACCGAGACCATGATGGACCTCATCAGGGCGGCGGAGCTGCACGGCCTCGCGCCCTTCGTGCGCATCGCCAACGTCGACCACAAGGAGATCCAAAGGGCGGCAGACTGCGGGGCCATGGGACTCATCGTGCCCTGCCTGCGCGACGTGGCCGATTTCAAAAAGCTCGTCGACCTGGCCAAATTCACGCCTCTGGGCAACCGCGGCTTCATCAAGGGCAGGGGAGCCGGCTTCGGCTACGCGGACTGGGCGGATACAGAGACTATCCCCGAGTTCTTCGCGAATTCCAACGACAGGCTCATAGTGATGCCCCAGTGCGAGACGAAGGAGGCTCTTGAAAACATAGAAGAGGTCGTTGCCATCGACGGCATCGACGGTATCTTCATCGGCCCCTTCGATCTTTCGACCGCCATGGGCATCGCGGGCCGGTTCGAGCTCCCCGAGTTCAAGGCCGCCGAGGAGAGGGTCTTCAGGGCCTGCAAAGAGGCGGGAAAGATCTGCTACACCTTCACCCTCAGCCCCGAGAAGGCCGCGTCCTACATCAGGCAGGGCTACGACGGGGTGGCCTGCAGCCAGGACTACGTCGTCTTCACCGAAGGATACAAGGCGATGACCGGCAGGATCCGCGAAGATCTCCGCTCTACTCGGTGAAGCGTTTCTCAAAATTGCCTATGACCCTCGTGTTGTCCGTGATCGTCATGAACGCATGGGGGTCTTTTCGGGCGATGATCTCGCGCAGATGGTGCTCCTCGTATTTGGAGATGACGGTGACGAGGATGTGCTCCCCGTCCCGGGTATAGGCTCCCGCGCCCTCCCAGGTGGTCACTCCGCGCCTGAGCTCGCTCAATATGGCGTCGGCAAGGCCCTCCTCCTTGGTGAAGATCATGCACTGGATCTTGATGTTCTGTGTGTGGACCCGGTCTATGGTCATGCCTGCCGCGACGGCGAAGATCATCGAGTAGAGGACGGTCTCGATGTCGTAGACGAAGAGGCAGATCCCGTAGATCAGGGCGCTGATGGCGATCCCGATGGTCCCGACCTTGAAATCGGGATGGGTCTTCGCGAGGCATACGCCTATCACGTCCTGGCCCCCCTGAGAGCTTCCGGCTCTGAGGACTATCCCGGCCGCGAAGCCCCAGCCGATCCCGCCTATAACAGCGGACAGAAGGGTGTCCTCGATGATGGGAGCGGGCGGGACAGGCACGACGGCGAGGAAGGCGGAGCACACGGCGATGACGGCCATGGTGCTGAGGCAGAACTTCCTTCCCATGATCCTGTAGGCCATTATGAACAGGGGCACGTTGATCAAATAATAAATGACGCCCATATAATCGAAGCCCGGGATCTGGGGGATCTTAAGGAACTCCAGAAGAAAGAGCCTTATGAGCTGGGCGATACCGGTGAAGCCGCCGCTGTAGAGGTGGACGGGGGTGATCACCAGATTGACGCTGAGGGCGTATATTATATTGCCCAGGATTATCATCCCGATCCGCGTGAGATCCTTTTTACTTAGATTCATGTTTTTTCGTTCCTTCCCGGCCGCGCGCCGCTATGATTATATACCAAACGCGGCGGCCCTGAGCGATGATTTCTTTCGCGTGGGGCAAAATACCCTTATGCTTTCCGCGCCGGAACGGCAAAACACTATCTTTTATGCCGGCGGATAGGATATAATAAAAAGGGTGCCCGCGCGCCTTTGTTTCGGCGCCGCCGGCCTCGACGTCAAGGATATCAGGGAACTGAGGGAGATGGCGGTCCGGGTCTGCGGCCCGCAGCGGGAGCTGAGGAGAGGAGAGCGCGTGGTGGCCGAGGTCCTGGGACATCTGGGCGAGCATGTCGACTATATCTACAGCCTGCCCGAGGAAGAAGGAGTGTGAGCGTTTTGAGAGAGATAAGGTCCGAAGAGATAAGGGACTGCGTCAGGAGGCTCTGCGTCGAGGCCTGCTGCGTGCTGCCGCGGGACGTAAGGGACTGCCTGGAAAAGAGCTGGGGAGAGGAGAGCTGGCCTCCCGCGCGGGAGATCCTTGACCGTATAATCGAGAACTATCATATCGCGGAAGAGAGCATGTGCCCCATCTGCCAGGATACAGGCGTCGCCTGCGTGTTCCTGGAGATAGGGCAGGACTTGCATATCGAAGGAGATATCGAAAAGGCCGTGAACGAGGGCGTCGCCGCCGGCTATACCGAAGGCTGTCTGCGCAAGAGCGTCGTCGTCGACCCGGTGCTTAACAGGAAGAACAGCGGGGACAACACTCCCGCCATGATATATTACGAGCTCGTGCCGGGAGACAGGCTGAAGGTCACCGTGGCCCCCAAGGGCTTCGGCTCCGAGAACATGAGCCGGATCAAGATGCTCAAGCCCGCCGACGGGATCGAAGGCGTCAAGGACTTCATCGTCAGGACCGCCGAGGAGGCGGGGCCCAATCCCTGCCCCCCGGTCGTGGTGGGCGTGGGCATAGGGGGCACCTTCGACAAGGCCGCCCTCATGGCCAAGAAGGCCCTTTTGAGACCTCTCGATGAGAGGAACCCCGATCCCGCCTACGCGGCCCTTGAAGAAGAGCTCAGGGAAAGGATCAACGCTCTGGGCATGGGGCCCCAGGGCCTGGGCGGCAGGACCTACGCTCTGGCGGTGAATATCGATACCTTCGCCACCCACATCGCGGGGCTTCCCGTCGCGGTCAACATCAACTGCCATGTGGCGAGGCACAGGACGGAGGTGCTGTGATGGCTTTAAAGATAAGGACCCCGCTGAGCCGCGGGGAGGCGAGAGCCTTAAGATGCGGCGACAGCGTCGAGATCAGCGGCGTCATATATACTGCCAGGGACGCCGCCCACAAGAGGCTTTGCGAGCTTCTCGAGGCCGGAGAGCCTCTTCCCTTCGATCCCGCGGGCGCGGTCATATATTTCGCGGGTCCCGCTCCCGCCAGGCCCGGACAGCCCATAGGCCCCGTCGGGCCCACGACCTCGTACCGCATGGATCCCTATTCTCCCGCCCTGATCAGGGCAGGCCTCACCGGCATGATAGGAAAGGGCAGAAGGAGCCCGGAGGTAGTCGCCGCCATGAAGGAGTGCGGCGCGGTCTACTTCGGCGCCATCGGCGGCTGCGCGGCCCTGCTCGCCAAATGTGTGAAGAAGGCCGAGGTCGTCTGCTACGAGGACCTGGGAGCCGAGGCCGTGAGAAGGCTCGAGGTAGAGGACTTCCCCGTCACCGTGATAATAGACGCCGAGGGGAACGATCTTTACGAGAAGGGCAGGGAGGCCTATCTCAAAGCGATGGAAGAGGAGCGGGGCTGAAGGACGGCCCGGCGAAGGCGATGAAAAGCGAAAAGACGAAGGAAAGCTACAGGTTCATCAACAACAAGGAGTGCCGGTATTTCCCCTGCCATGAGACGGAGGATCCGGACAGCTTCAACTGCCTCTTCTGCTACTGCCCCCTGTACGCCCTGGGCGACCGCTGCGAAGGATCCTTCAGGTATATCAGGCGGGGCGAACGCCTGATCAAGGACTGCAGCGCCTGCATGATCCCCCACAGGCCGGA
>JAEEIC010000086.1 GCA_016281165.1 Bacillota bacterium
CCTATCCATTCTATCGATTCGCTGAGTATGGAGGAGGCTCCCAGGTCGACCAGAAGATCGGAGCACTCGCCCACGGCCGGGTTGGAGGCGACGCCGCTGGTGGCGTCCGAGCCTCCGCACTCTATGCCCAGCAGTATGTCGCTCATGGGGCAGAGCTCCTTTTGCTGCAGCGCCGCTGCGGCGGCCATGTCTCTCGCCGCCCTGACGGCCTTTTCTATGGTCCTGAGGGTCCCGCCCTCGTCCTGTATGCCGAAGGATACCACGGGCTTCGAGGTCTCCTTCGCGATCTTTTCGCGCAGCTCCTTATGGCCCACGGTCTCGCAGCCGAGGCCGATGATCACCACCCCGTAGACGTTGGGATTCAGGGCGAAGCCGGTCAGTATCTTCTGCGACATGGCGGTGTTCTCGGCGACGTCGGAGCAGCCGGTGTTGAAGATGATGTTGACCGCGCCCTTTACCTGCGAGGCCGCGACCCGGCAGCTCTCGCTGGCGCAGGAGCAGGTGGGAAGGACGAGCACGTGGTTCCTGATGCCGGCGCGTCCCTCGGCCCTTCTGTAGCCCCAGAACTTCACCTCGCCCGTTTCGGGATCTCTGGTGAGATCAAGACCTTCCAGAGCCTTAGCGGTCTTCGCCGGGTCCGCGGGAGAACCGCCCCAGCTGTACTTTCCGGCAGCCTCCTTCGCGGGTCTTCCGTCCGCGTCCAGCGGTATTAGCTCGCTCTCGTAATCCCTCGGGCCGGCGGCGATGTTCTCGTGCGAGACCCAGGAGCCCGCGGGGATGGAGCGCAGGGCCCTGCCTATGGATTCCCCGTACTTGAGCACGTCTTCGCCCTCCGCGATATCTCTCAAGGCGATCTTGTGGCAGTAGGGGACGTCTTCAAGGGCTCTTACAAGGCCCCTGCCCCCTCCGTCCTTAAGAAAAGCGGCCTCTTCGCCGGCCGGAACGGCCTCGGCCATGGTCGCCACATTGTCTCTCTCATCCATCAGAAGAGCGTTGATCTTCATATTAACCTCCTGCCTTGCGCTGCGCGGCTGACGCCGCGGGGAACGATAGAAAAAGGGCATAAAACTGAGACTCAGATCGGGAACTAATTATTTTTGACGAGAAGCTTCGCGGCCTCTGTCTCGCAGAGACCTCCCCCGCAGGTGCAGCGGAGCGAAGGCGGCAGCTGCGCCCCGACCCTGAGCATGGTATCCGCGGCCTCATCGAAGGGTATCATGGGATCGAAGCCCGCCATTACCATGTTGGCGGCGGTGAGGGCGTTGGCCGCGGCGGAAACGTTGCGGCCTATGCAGGGGATCTCGGTAAAGCCGCCCACGGGATCGCAGATGAGCCCCAGGCTGTTCTGCAGGGCGAGGGAAGCGGCGGCGAAGCCCTGCGAGGCGCTCCCTCCCATCATCTGCGCGAGGCCTGCCGCTGCCATGGCGGAGGCTGCCCCGGTCTCGGCCTGGCAGCCCGCGCTCTCGGCGGCGAAGGTCGCCCTGTTGGCGATGACGGCGCCCGCCATGCCGCAGGCGAGCAGGCAGTCCGCCAGCTCTTCGTCCGCAAGGCCGAGGGACTCGCCCGCGGCCAGCAGCGCTCCCGGTATGACCCCGCAGGAGCCGGCCGTAGGGGCGGCGGCGATGATGTTCCTGGCGCAGCTGTTCTCCATGGCGGAGACCGCGTATATCATGGCCTTCTCAAGGCAGCCGGAGCTTATGAGCCCGGCCCGGGAGGCCTTTTCCGCCATGCGGGCGGCCGTGAAGGGCCTGAAGCCGAAGCGCGCGGCGCTCATCTTTGGCGGGATGACCGAAGCCTTCATCACCGCGAGAGTCTTCTGAGCCAGCGCCCTGACTTCCTCCTCCGTCACCTTCCCCACCGAGGTCTCGTAGATGAGAGCGAGCCCGGCGAGGCCCGTACCTCTTCCGCCCTCATACTCAAGGGCCGACGCCGCGTCGAAGAAAGCCGGCTCAGTATCCCTTAAGGCGACGGGGAGCAGGGCTTCGCAGCGCCATTCAGTTCCCGACGCGTCCCTGAAGACCAGGTCCCTTCCGCCGTCAAAAAAGACCGGCAGACCGTTTATCTCCGTCAGGCGGAAGCTCCCTCCGCCCGTCGAATGACAGAGGACGGAGAGCTCCACGCTCCCGCTCTCCCCGTATACGTCCACGCGGGCCTCGTTGGGATGGCCGAAGCTCAGGCGCTCGAAGCGGAAGGCGAGCTCCATTCCCCTCTCCTCGGCGACGGAAAGGCTCTCCTTCATCCGTGGATCGGAAGTCTCAAGGCCCAGGAGCCCCGCGGCGAAGCCCATGTCGGAGCCCTGGCCCTCGTGGGTCGCGGGATAAGAGCCGCGCAGATCGTAGACCACGTCCGCCTTTCTTATCTCCCTGCCCCAGAGCCTCCTCACCGCGAGGCCGATGCGGGCGCAGCCCGCGCAGTGAGAGCTTGAGGGCCCCGCGGTCACGGGGCCCAGTACGTCATTGAATATGCTGCGCGCGCTCATCTCCATCTCTTCAGAAAGAAGCCTGAACGCTCTGCTGATAGCGGTCTCTCAGGACTCTGTAGAGCTCGGCCTGAGTGGCGTTGATATAGGGCATGACCCAGAAGATCTCGAGCAGGCCCAGAGTCAGGACCGAGAGCAGATGCCAGCCGATGAAGGAGAGCTCGAGCACGAAGGCTGCCCACTTATTGCCTCTCATCATGTCCTCGGAGATCTGCATCGCCCTGACGCTGTCGACGTTGGGATCCTCCGCCATGATATAGGGCACCATGAGGTAGGAATAATTCTTGACGATGCCGGGGATCACGAAGAGCAGCGACCAGAGCAGTATCGAGAGGTCCACCCTGAACATGGTCTTGACTATGTTCCTGTAGCGGTCGCCGGAAAAGCTGTAGCCGATCTCGTTCAGCTGCGCCGGCGCGTAGGTATTGAGGAAGAAGAAGCGCCTGCAGCCCACCATGGCCGGATTGCGCAGGAAGATCGAGATCATGAAGCTTATGACTATGCCCAGGCCGGCTGCGCCCGCGAGGCCCGCGATTATACCGAATCTGGCGCCGCTGGAAAGAGACTCCCAGGCGTTCCAGAGCCCCGAGACGCGTCCCTGGTCATCGACGTCATAATTGATCCTCACTCCGGAGCCGCTGGCGAGCCCGCCCGTGAGCAGCATGATTATCAGCGACATCAGTACGCAGTAGAGGTAGTTGGCGCGGAAGGCGACCTTCGCCCTGTCCTTTAATTCATATCTTGTCCACATATCAAAGTCTCCTCCCTGAGACATACTTTCTTTCTCCGGTCTTTCCGGGACCGGATCGTTTTATATTATACCATAAAGGGATTTTGCTGTCTTCAATTTTGCTTTGCCGCGCTCCCGCTCCTTTGCGCTTGCAAAAATTCCCCTCACAGTTTACGATATCATCATAGACAACAGCACGTTTTTCCACCCCGTGACTCAGGAGGAACACTTTATGAAGATGATCGATTTCCGCAGCGACACCGTATCGCATCCCACCCCGGCTATGAGGGAGGCCATGTATAAGGCCGACGTAGGCGACGACGTCTACAGGGATGACCCGACCACCAACCGCCTCGAGGCCCTGGCCGCAGAGATGACAGGCAAAGAGGCTGCCCTCTTCGTCCCCTCCGGCACCATGGGGAACCAGCTGGCCCTCATGACCCACACCAGAAGAGGCGACGAAGCCATCGTGAGCATACACAGCCACATCTTCGAGCACGAGGTCGGCGCGGCCGCCGTGCTATCGGCTCTCAATCTCAGGCCCCTGAGCTTCGAGAACGACGTATACGACGCCGATCTCATCGAGGCGAACATCTGGTCCGGCGACATACACGAGCCCCCTACGGCCCTCATATGCCTTGAGAACGCCCTCGCCAACGGCAGGGTCGTGCCTCTCGAGGAGATGAAGAAGATATACGCGATGGCGAAGAAGCACGGCATCCCCGTGCATCTGGACGGAGCAAGAGTCTTCAACGCCGCCGCCTCCTTGGGCGTGGACGTAAAGGAGATCGCCGCCTGCGTGGACAGCCTCTCCTGCTGCCTCTCCAAGGGCCTTTGCGCTCCCATAGGCGCAATGCTCTGCGGCACCAAAGAGTTCATCGAAAGAGCGAGGAAGAACCGCAAGATGCTGGGCGGCGGCATGCGCCAGACCGGCATACTCGCCGCGGCCGGCATCATCGCCCTCACCGACATGAGCAAACGCCTGGGCGAGGACCACGAGAACGCCAGATACCTGGCCGGGCAGCTGGCGAAGCTCCCCGGCGTCACCGTCGATCCCGAGAGCGTCGAGATCAACATGGTCTTCGCGAAGCTCGACTGGGAGAAGGTGTCAGAGCTCTCCCCCTGGCTGGAGGAAAGAGGCGTGATCATCAGAGGCTCCGGCCCCTCCTTCCGCTTCGTCACCCACTACTGGATCACCAGGGACGACATCGACAGGTTCATCGCCCTCTTAAAGGAGTTCATCGCCGCCTGAAGCGGACAAAATGACAAAAAGGCAGCCGGTCTTTAAGGCCGGCTGCTCTTTATTTGCCCGTTCGGCGCAAGAGGCGCTCAAACGTGCGTCATCATGTACTTGTAGTAATCGACCGCCGGGACCAGGGTATCGAGCCCCACGTACTCGCCGACCCCGTGGATGGAGCCCATCTGGGAGTTATCGATCGTAAAGGGCAGGAACCTGACGCACTGGTCGCAGACCCTGCCGAAGTAGCGGGAATCGGAGCCGCCGGTCATGATATAGGGAGTGCAGGCGTCGACGCCGGGGACCGTCTCCCTGACGGCCTCCTCGACCAGCCTGAAGGCCCGGCAGTTATGATCGGTGATCTTTGAGCTCACGCTCCTCGTGATGACCTCGGTCTCGACGCCGAACTTCTTCGCGGCCTTCGTCACCGCCGCGATCGAAGCGTCCTGGCCCTGATGGTGCGAGCACCTCATGTCGGCGACGACCCAGACCTCCTTGGGGATCACGTTCACCGCTTCTCCCCCGCCCGCCATGGTGAAGGCGATGGTGGTCGAGAGCAGGGCGCCTATTGTGCCGCCGAGCTTGGGGCTCAGCAGCTCGATGGGTTTTCTGAGCCTGCCGGTCTTTTCGACCAGCCTGCCCTTCTTTCCCATGAAGGGAGCGAGGCGCTCCATCATCTCGATGACGGTCGGCGAGATCTCCACGTCGAAGACCTGATGCTTCTCCACATAAGACATGAAGCGTCCCAGCCTCACC
>JAEEIC010000087.1 GCA_016281165.1 Bacillota bacterium
GAGATCACCGACAAGGACGCCTGCTTCCTGCTCATGATGGGCACCGGAGCCACCCGCGTCATGGACGAGCGCATGGCCGCCTTCCTGCCCAGGTACGCGGAGAAGATCTACACCATCGACACCGAAGCCCTGGGCATCCTCGAGCTCAGGGAGTCCGTAAGAGAGTTCTTCGCTCCCCTGCTCGCCACCGCCATCTGCGGCGTCTTCAACACCCATCTTGAGGCCGCGACCGGCCACTCGATGAAGCTGCGCCGCTATATGTGGAAGGTCCAGTACTGATACAGAGATCCCGCGGCCATTCCCCGGCAAAAAGTAAAACAGGCTCCGCGCCGCGCGGGGCCTGTTCTTTTCTGTTCTTCACCGGCGTCTACTGCCAGTCGTCCTTGTAGGGATCGAAATCGTCCCTTTCCTTCTCACTGCCCTTGGGCGAGGGCAGCTTTCTTATCTCCTCCGCGATGACGGCGTTGAGCTTGACCACCTGGGTCTGGATGCGGTCCCAGCTGCCTGTGACGCTGCTTTGAAGCAAAGAGATGCTCTTGTCGACGCCCAGCCTCACGAGGCCGAAGGCGGTCTCCAGGCTCTCCTTGCGGGCCTGCCTCTCGCCTATGTCGATGCGGTGGCGCAGATCCTTGCAGTACTCGATGAGCCTGCTGTTCTCGGCCGCGGTCTGCTCCATGTCGCTCTCGAGCGCCTGCAGCTTCGATTTCGCCGTGGAGAGGGCTTCGTCGACCTCGTATTTGGCCCTCCTGAGCTTGTCGAGCTCCTGCCGGGCCTGCATATTGGCCAGGGTGAGCTTGTCGTTCTCCTCCTGCAGCTGCAGCACCTGCTTCTGCAGAGTCTCAAGGGCGCTCCTTCTGCCGAAGAGGCCGCGGAGCTTCTTGCCCATGTCGCCTGGTATGGACGTGATCTTTTTTATGAACAGATACAGGGCGATGATGATGACCGCCGCTCCGATCACGGTGAGCAGGGTCCCCAGATCTATCCTGATGCCGCCTGAAGCGGCGCTTGCGTCGGGTCTCATGTTCTTAACCTTCCGGTCACCTTTCGTTTTGGGGGAGGAAGCCCGATGCCCGGGCGTCCTTATCTAGATTAAAGCAGAAAAAAGCCTTCCTTTCAAGACCTGCCGCGGTCGTCGTCCCCGCCGGGCTCGTCCCTGCCGCCCTCTTCTCTTCCGCTCCTGAAGTTCCTGATCTCCTTCGAGCTGTACAGATAGACGACGAACATCATCCCCAGCAGCAGCATCGTCATGATGGCGAGGTCGGTCATGAAGCGGGTCTCCAAGAGCCAGCTGCCCGTCCCCTGCCCCATGAAGAAGGAAGAGACCGCGGCCGCGAGGACCCCGGCGCCGGTGATCCCGTCGATGAAGAAGAAGACCCTGGTCCTCAGCATGTAGACGTTGACGGAGATGGCGGTGAGGGCGATCAGCGCCGGCCTGAAGGGCAGCCCCCAGACGCGGCAGAGCCAGGAGACCCCTGCCATCTCCCAGAAGAAGATGCAGAGGAAGATCCCCACATAAGCGGTTATGAACATAGACATGAAGAATCTTTCCCTGGCGTCTTTCATACAGCCTCCGTTCTGAATAAATATTATATCACATCAGGGGGGAGTATTGCACGGCAGTATCATCCTGCCCGCCCGTTCCCGCCGAAAAGCGGTGACTTTTGCCCGCGCGTGATGTAAAATGGCGATGTATGTGATCGATAAACCGTCCCACCCGGATATATTACGGAGGTATATCATGAGATTTCCCGAGATAACCCTTACAGGCACTCCCTATGAGAAGGGCTTCACCCACGGAAGCCTCTGCAAGGAGCAGGTCCTGGCCAGCATCAGGAGCTATTCCAGGAGCTTCAAGAATAACGTGAAGCTCAGCTGGGAGGACGCCCAGGCCCTCGCCCTGAGCTTTCTGCCGGTCTTCAAGGGCAAGTACGCCAAGTACATCGACGAGATGAAGGGCATAGCCGACGGAGCCGGAGTCAGATTCGAAGAGATACTGGCGCTCAACCTGCGTTCGGAGATACTCTACACCGGCCTGGTCGAGGGCATGAACGCCGATGAGAGGGGCTGCACGGCCTTCAGCGCTCTGGCTCCCGCGACCAAAGACGGCGTCACCCTGGCCGGACAGACCTGGGACTACACCGTCACCCAAAGAGACGCGGCCATCATCGCCAGAGTCCCCGCGGAGGGAGACATCCCCGCCATGCTGCTCTTCCTGGAAGGCGGCATAGTCGGCGGCAAGGGCGTGAACGAGGCAGGCATCTCCCTCACCCTCAACGCCATCGTGACCGAGGGATACAAGATCGGCGTCCCCCTGCACATCAGGATGCGCAGAGTGCTCGAGTGCAAGACTCTGAACCAGGCCTTCGCCGAGGCCGCGGTGACCCCCATCCCCATGCCCGCCAACCTCATCATCACCCATAAGGACGGCCTCTCGCTCTGCCTTGAGCTCGATCCTTCCGGCTGCGACGTGATACTGCCCGACGACGGCGGGATCATAGTCCACACCAACCACTACTACGGGCCGAGGATGGTACTGAATCACGAGCACAGGGCCGGCGGCTCCAGCTATATGAGGCTGCAGCGCATGAGGCAGCTGATGAAGAGCAAAAAGGACCTGACCCAGGCCGATCTTGAAGCTTTCTGCAAAGACCACGCCGGATATCCCACCTCGATCTGCGTGCATCCCGATCCCTCTCTTCCCCCCGAGGCTAAGGCCCTGGCCGGCGCGACCAACTACGCCTTCATCGCCGACCTCACCAACGGGATCGTCCGCTTCGTGGCCGGTAATCCCTGCGAGGGAGAGTTCGAAGTACTTCCCATAGCGAAGTAAGAGGAAATATGCTCTACCAAAGCACAAGAAGCAAAAGATATACCGCGGACCCCGTCAGAGCCGTCCTTGAGGGCATCGCTCCCGACGGGGGCCTTTACATGGCCGATCCCGCCCTCTGCGGCCTCGACTGGAAGGCTCTTCTGGACCTGAGCGCGCGGGAGATGTCGGCCGCCATACTCTCCGCCCTGCTGCCCGGCTTCGACGACATGGAAGGCCTGGTCAGGGATTCCTACGCGGGCAAGTTCGAGACAGAAGACCTCACCCCTCTGGTGAAGACAGGGGACAGATACGTCCTCGAGCTCTTCAGAGGCCCTACCTCCGCCTTTAAGGACGTGGCCCTCAGCGTCCTTCCCCGCCTCATCACCGCGGCGAGGAAGGCCGAAGGCCAAAAGGGCGACGTGGTGATACTTACCGCGACCTCCGGCGACACCGGCAAGGCCGCGCTGGAGGGCTTCCGCGACGTGCCCGGCACCCGCATCGTGGTCTTCTACCCCTACATGGGGACCAGCAGGGTGCAGGAGCTGCAGATGACGACCCAAAAGGGCGGCAAC
>JAEEIC010000011.1 GCA_016281165.1 Bacillota bacterium
GAGAAAGCCGGATCATCGGCGCGAAAACAGCGGGCCCTTCGGGGCCCGCTGCCGCATTTTTACGGAGATATGATACTGCCGCACGCCCTGTCCGGGGGCTGCCGTCAGCTGAGATATACGCAGATCTTCCTCAGGGTCTCGTCCGCGTCCCCGTCGGAGACGATGATATGGATGAGGCCGTTATCCTCGAGCGCGGAGGCGTCTTCGGGGAGCAGTCCGGCCGGGATAGCCGCGGCGGGCCTGCTAAGGACGGTGATGACGCTCCTGTCTCCGCCCGGCGAGGCGAAGAGACCGCCGCCTAAGGGAAGCTCGCTCTCCTCAGGGCCGACGGAAAAGTGTCTCAGCAGCGCGGCGCCGATAAAGCCTTCGGCCGGCTCGGGCAGTTCGCATATGACGGTCCCCTTCCCGCTGCTGAAGGTCGAGAGCACCGAGACCGGTATCCCCGCCCTCATTCCGGCGCTGACGGCGCCGGGGTGTATGACCTTGAAGCCCCAGCTGGCCAGGGCCAGGATATCGCCGCAGTCTATGCGGCCGATAAAGGGGGCGTCCTTCCAGACGCGGGGATCGGCCTTGGCGATGCCCGGCACGTCAGTGTAGATCAGGACCTCGTCCGCTTTTAGGTAGGCGCCTATCTCCACGGCGGAAAGATCGCTGCTGCCGCGGCCCATGGTGGTGGTAAAGCCGTCGGGCCCGGCGCCCTGGTAGCCGGTGATCACGGGGATCACCCCTTCGGCCAGAAGGGAGCGCACCCTTGTCGTGTCCATGCCGACGAACTTCGACCTGCTGAAGACGCCGTCGGTCTTTATGCCGGCGTAGGCACCGGTGAGGGGCTCGGCGGGGATGCCCTTCGCCTGCAGCTCGTCGCTCAGGACGCAGGCGGCGATGATCTCGCCGCAGCTCACGAGCAGGTCGAAGACCCTGGGGTCGGGCTCTTCCCTTATCAGGCTCAGCAGGGTATCGGTGGAATAAGGAGCGCCCTTTCTCCCCATGGCGGAGATGACGACGACCACGTCGGAGCCGCCGCTTCTGATCTCCCTTATGCGTTCCATCACATATTCCCTGGATGCTCTGTCGGCGACCGAGGTGCCGCCGAACTTGGCGACTGTGAGCTTCTTCATATGAGCCCCATTTCCGCCATCTTCTCGGCGATCTGCACCGCGTTGACCGCGGCGCCCTTCCTGATCTGATCGCCGCAGCACCAGAAGGTGAGGCCGTTGCCGCTGCCGGAGATATCTTCGCGGATGCGCCCGGTGAAGATGAGATCCTGGTCGGAGGTGTCGATCGGCATCGGATAGCAGTTGCCTGCTATATCATCGACCAGCTTGACGCCGGGAGCTTTGGCGAGTATCTCCTTCGCCTGTTCGGGAGTGATGGGCCTTTCGGTCTCGATGGTGATGGCTTCGGAATGCGACCTGAAGACCGGCACCCTCACGCAGGTGCAGGCGACCTTGAGATCGGGCAGGCCCAGTATCTTGCGGCCCTCGCGGAGCATCTTCATCTCCTCGTGGCTGTAGGCGTTGTCCTCGAAATAGTCTATGTGGGGGATGAGGTTGAAGGCGATCTGGTGGGCGAAGGCCTTAGGCTCAATGGGCTCCCCGGCCAGGACCTGGGCGGTCTGAGTCCTGAGCTCCTCAAGGCCCGCGATGCCCGCGCCGGACACGGCCTGATAGGTCGAGGCGATGACTCTCTTGAGGCCCGCGAAGTCGTGCAGGGGCTTCAAGGGGACCATGGCGATGATGGTCGAGCAGTTGGGGTTGGCGATGATGCCGTGATGGTCCTTAAGGGCCTCGGGATTGACCTCGGGGACCACGAGGGGAGTGTTCTCGTCCATGCGCCAGGCGGAGGAGTTGTCTATGACCAGGCAGCCTCTTTTTACCGCCTCGGGAGCAAGGATCCTGCTCACCTTGTCGGAGACCGCGAAGAAGGCGATATCCACGCCCTCGAAGGCCTCGCCGCAGGAGAGCTCTACCTCGAGCTCCTCTCCCTTGAACGCGATCTTCTTCCCCACATTCTCCTGTATATCGAGCAGCTTGAGCTTTTTGACGGGGAGGCTCCTCTCCTCAAGGGCCTTCTTCATCTCGCTGCCGACGGCGCCCAAAGCTCCGACGATGGCGACTGTGTATTCTTTCATGACGGTGTCCTCCTTCTATACGGTCCGCTGAGCGGATACGATTATGAAACGTGTCAAATCTCACCCATATTAAAATAATATACATTTTACGCGGGGATTTGTAAAGCGGAAACCCTTCGTTTCATAAGACGATTATTTGATCAAAAATATGGGGCGGGATCGCCGATATGCAGTGGAAATTTGCCGTCCGCGGTGGTACAATCCAGATTGAAACGTTATATTTTGCCCTGTTCACGATCGCGAAAGGAGATCACATGGGAATCGATAAGACATATCACGGCTATAAGGCATTCAGCTATCTCACCCCGGGAAAGGACTACGAGCCGGTCCCCCTCCCCGAAAAAGGAGACCAGATCTTCCCCTGGCACCTCGTGCCTCTCAATCCCGATCAGGAGGCCAGATATAAGGAGCTGGCCGAATCGACCATCATGATCTCGAGCCACGAGCACGCCTCTCTCTGGCCCAACGACATCCCCGCCTACGGAAGCAAGTATTTCGGCCAGGGACGCACCTTCATCGACTACGAGTCGCTCTCCCACAGCATCTGGGACGGCGTGTTCAACACCATAAACACCTCCAACCCGACGAGCAAGAAGGGCCGCAAGTTCGACGACATCGTCTACGAGCTGGGCTTCACCCTCTGCGACCTCGCCCAGCAGGACGACGTCATACTCTGCCTCAAGGCCGACGACGTGATCAGAGCCCACAACGAGCACAAGGTCGCCCTCTCCATGCACATCGAGTGCGGCGACTGGATCGAGAACGAGGAGGACAGAGTCGAGGTCCTCTACGGACTGGGTCTGAGAAGCTTCGGCCTCTCCTACGCCAACTCCAACTACATCTGCTCCGGCATCAGAGAGAGAAGAGACGGCGGTCTCACCGAGCTGGGCCGCAAGGTCGTGGCCAAGATGAACACGGTCGGCATGATAGTCGATACCGCCCACACCAGCGTCAACTCCAAGATGGACATCATCGAAGCCAGCACCAAGCCGGTCATGCTCTCTCACTGCGGAGCGCAGGCTCTGATCCCCGAAAGCATCACCAGCACCCCCGACTTCGTGTTCAAGGCCATGGCCGACAAGGGCGGCGTCATCGGTCTCACCGCCTGCCCCAACAGCCTCGTCACCCAGAACCACCGCAGGTGCGACATCGAGGCCGTCATGGAGCACTTCGAGCACGTAAGGAACCTGGTAGGAGACGATTGCGTCGCCTTCGGCCTCGACACCATCTACACCGATCACGCCGCGATGCACACCGCTTCCGGCCATCCCGGTCCCGACTGGAAGTACGAGTGGACGCCCTACTGCTCCGGACTTGAGAACGCGAGCGAAGGCTCGATCAATATCCTGCGCTGGCTCGTCGCCCACGACTACTCCGACGAGACCATCAAGAAGGTCTGCGGCGGCAATATGCTGCGCCTCATGAGAGAATGCTGGGGATAAAGGCGGCATAACGATAGATCATTTACAGTCAAACAAATAAGGAGAGCCTGCCGGAGCATGCCGGCAGGCTCTTTTTTCAGTGTTTGGGAGCTATCCACGCGGCTTAAGCGCGAAGTCCCGCGTATCGCTCCGCTTTACATCGGTCCTACGCAGTAGATCGGGTTGCCCGCTTCGACCGGCAGGGACGAGATCACGTACATGATCTTGCCGTTGATGGGGCAGAAGTACTCCTCGAGCACCTTGCCGAAGAAATCGCGGATCTCGCCTATCTTCTGTCCTTCCTTGACCACATCCTCGGGGACGACGCAGGGATACCAGCAGCCGCTGACGCCGGCGTCGACGCCGACCATCTTGTCCATCCAGACCGTGTCGCAGAACTTCTCGGGCTCGCCCTCGATCACGCCGTAGAGCTTGAGCACGTTGCGAACGCCCCTGAGATAGAGCTGGACCTCGTCCTCGCACCAGAGGCCTCTTCCGCCTATCTCGGAGAGGAAGCCGGGCACGCCCATGAGAGAGGCCGCGCCGATGGTGCCGCCGGTGCCCCAGGAACCGATCACATAGGGGACACCGAAGATCTCGGCAGCCTTGCGGCTCTCTTCAGCGACCTCCTTGCTGCCCGCCATGGGGATGAGCACGAAGGGGGTCAGCCACTCGTGGATGTCTCCTCCGTGAAGGTCCATATAGAAGTCGGCCTGGGAGAAGAGCTCGCTGCTGATGAAGTAGGCGATGCGCTCGCTGACGGTGCCCAGAGCCTTGCCCGGATATACGCGGTTGAGATTGACTCCGTCCAGGGGGCTCACATACTGGGTCCTGGCCATGAAGGACGGCACGTTGACTGGATGCACGACTATGACCTTGCCGCAGACCTTCTCGGGGCAGAGCTCCTGAGCGATGCGGATCGCGGTCTCGGCGCCGGGATATTCACCGCCGTGGGTACCGCCGGTGATTACTACGGTCTTGCCCTCTTTGCAGCCGTTCACCATGGTGAAGGGCATCTTGACGGGAGTGCCGGGGACTTCGAAGAACCCGGTGAGCTTCTTGCCGGCTTCGACGCAGAAGCCGCCGGCCTTGAGTTCGTTTGACATTTTGTTCCTCCTTATATCCTGATGCCCGGAGAAGAGCAGAGCGCCCTCCCCCGGTAATTGAGCGTTTGTGATCCGCGGGGCCTCTTACTCGAAGCTCACGGTCTTGAACTCCTCGATGAAGCGGCAGATGTAGTCCACGCAGGCGTCGAGGCACTTCCTGCCCAGCTCGGCGCTGGAATCGCAAGCCGAGACCGAATAGTCGAGGCCCTGACCGTGTCCGTACTCTATCATGTCGCCCAGCTCGGAGCAGTCCTTCGTCCTGAGGTTGAGGTATACCGCGGCTCCCTCGAATTCTCCGGTGTGAAGGTCGAGGACCTTGATCTTTCCCAGATGCTTGTTCTCGGGAAGATGGGCCTTTTCGAGCTTCACTCCCTCGGGGAAGACGTGCATCATGGCCGAGGTCTCGGTGATGTCGCCGTGTCCGCGCAGGCCCCACTCGGGATCGAAGGTCCCGGCGATGTCGAACCACTGTATATTGGCGACGGGGATGCCCCTGAGCCTCAGCTCCTGGCCGACGTCGTAAAGGGCGGTATTGTTGCCGCCGTGGCCGTTGAGGAAGAGTATGTGGGTTATCCCGTAATTGACGAGGTCCTCGCAGATCTCGAACACATACCGCGCCAGGGTCGCGGTGGAGACCGCCAGGGTGCCGGGGAAATCGGCGTGATAGGTGGCGTGTCCGATGGGGACGGTCGGCGCCACGACGACGGAATCGCTCTTCTTCCCCACTTCCCTGCCGAGATACTCGGCCAGCATCCAGTCGGTGCCGGTGGGAAGGGCCGGTCCGTGCTGCTCGTTGCTTCCCACGGGTATCACGGCGACTTTTTTGGTCTTGAAGAGCTCAAGGTTCTCCTGCCATGTATTTTCGTAGATGAAATTGGTCATTGTTCCTCCTGTATGAAGCGCGCGGCGCTCTGTCTATCTCTTGTCTTCTACTATCTCTCCGCCCTTCATCACCAGGGTGATGAGGCTCTGGTCCTGGAGCTTCGTGATATCGGCGAGAGGATCGCCGCCAAAGATCACCATGTCGGCGAAAAAACCCTCCCTGACGTAGCCCACGCCGGGGATGCCTATGCCGTCGGCGGCGCCGCCGGTCGCGGCCACTATCGCCTCCATCGGCGTGAGGCCGCAGCGCACGAGGCCCGCCATCTCGGTGGCGTTGGTGCCGTGCTTGCAGTAGGGCATGGCGGTGTCGCAGCCGGCGATGATGCGCACGCCCATCTTCCTGGCCCTTGAGACCGTGTCTGGCACGTTGTCGAGGGAATACCTGTACCAGCCGAGGAGCCTGGGATCGTCTTTAAGATCCTGCTCAAGATAAGGCTCCTGATTGAAGAGCACGCTGGTAGTCGGACAGAGTACAGTCCCCTGCCTCGCCATCTTCTCGAGCTGGGCGTCGGTCAGGAAGGAACCGTGCTCGATGCCGTCGATGCCGGCGTCGAGGGCGAAATCTATCCCGAGCCCGTCGTGGCCGTGGCCGGTGACCTTGCGGCCGTGCAGATGCGACCACTCGATGAGCATCTTCATGGTCTCGGGAGTCATCTCGGGAGCGTTCTTCGCCATGTAATTGAAGCTGTACTCCCCTACCGTCACGTTCATCTTGATGAAATCGACGTTCTTGTTGAGGTTCTTCATGACCGCGACTCTGGCCTGATCGGGCGAATCGCAGGGATCGTCCTCCATGTCGAGATGGGTGTGATAAGCCAGCTTCTTGTCCTGGTCCATGTGGCCGCAGGTGGCGGTGAGGCCCAGGCCGCTGGTCCAGATGCGGGGCCCGGTGAAATCGCCCCTGTCGATGGCGTTGCGAAGATCTACGTCTATGCGGTAGGTGCTGGAGCAGTTCCTCAGGGTCGTAAAGCCCGCCTTTAAGCTCTTCTGGACGTTCTTCAGGGCTCTTAAGGCCAGCTCGGGCTGGGATACGAGTGCGTTGCCTCCGCGTCCGAAGACAGGATCGTCGGGCTCGCCGCTGCCCTGCACGTGGACGTGGGCGTCTATGAAGCCCGGAAGAAGGGTCTTGTCCGAAGCGTCGATGATCTCGAAGCCCTCGGGGATATGGACCTCTTCCGCCCTGCCGACCCTGCTTATGCGCCCGCCCTCCACGAGCACGACGACATTCTTAAGAGGCTCGCAGCCGCTGCCGTCTATGAGAGTACCGGCTTTTATTGCGTATGACATGATGCTACCTCCTTAAAGCCTGCGAAGGACAGTCTCCCCGCCCTTCATTATCAGCCTGATGTTGCCGTGATCCTGCAGATAAGTGATATCCTCAAGCGGATCGCAGTCCCAGACGACCAGGTCGGCCAGCTTGCCTTCCTTTATATAACCGACGTCGGGGATGCCGAGACCGTCGGCGTTGCCTCCGGTGGCGGCGGTGAGGGCCTCGAGAGGCGTGAAGCCGCATCTTACCAGCCACTGCATCTCGGTGGCGTTGTTCCCGTGCAGGCAGTAGGGCATCAGGGCGTCGGTGCCGGCCAGGATGTGGACCCCCATCTTATGGGCCAGAGCCACGGTATCCCAGACCCTGCTGTGCACCAGCTCGTACCATTTCTGCAGATCGGGATCGTTCTCTTTGTATCCCTCGATGTTCATGGTATTGCCCATGACGCTCAGGGTCGGAGTGAAGGTCACGTGGTGCTCCTTCATGAAGGCCAGCTGCTCCTCGGTGAGGAAATAGGCGTGCTCAAGGCCGTCGATGCCGGCTTCGAGCGCCCAGTCCACCCCTACGCCTCCGTGGGAGTGGGCAGTGACCTTGCGGCCGTACCAGTGGGCCTGCTGTATGGCGGCCTCCATCATCTCCTTCGTCATCTCGGGAGCGCAGCCCCAGACGTAGCGGCGCACGTTCTCGGAGATGGTGATGTTCATCTTGATGAACTTCGCGCCCCTGTTGATGTTCTCCATCACGACCTTCCTCGCCTCGGCGGGGGTGTCGCACTCGGCGTTGGGTATGTCAAGATGGACGAAATCAGCGAAGCCCTTCTCTCTGTCCATGTGGCCTCTGGTCGCGGTGACTCCGCAGCCGCAGTTCCAGATGCGGGGGCCGATGAAGTCTCCTCTGTCGATGGCGTCCCTCACGGCGGTGTCGGCGTAGAAATTGCTGCCGCAGTCTCTGACGGTGGTGAAGCCGGCCATGAGGTCGCTCTGCGCGTTCTTCAGGGTATCGTAGGTCATCCTGGCGGGGCTCACGGTGACGCTCCCCAGGGCGGTACCTTCGATGTCGTCGGGTCTTCCGCTGCCTCTCAGATGGACGTGGGCGTCGATGAGGCCGGGGGTGAGAGTCATGGACGAAGCGTCGATGAGCTCAAAGCCCTCGGGGACAGCGATCTTTTCCGCCGGTCCGACGGCAGTGATGCGGTCATCCTCGACGAGGACGACGGCGTTCCTTAAAGGCTCGCTGCCGCTTCCGTCGATGAGCTGGCCTGCTTTGACAGCATAGGGCATGATAAAACCTCCTCTATCGAAAACTGGCGTTAAAATAGCCCCGACGGGGCGCTACTCTGCGCTCCGCGGGGCAGTTATCACTATTGCAGGGGGAAATGGCAGGCTACGTGTCTTCCCGGGGCTACTTCGCGCAGCTCGGGGACTTCGCGGGTGCATATCTCCTGGCAGAACGGGCAGCGGGGGTTGAAGCGGCAGCCGTTGGGCATGTTGATGGGCGAAGGGGGCTCGCCCTCGATGGCGTACTCTCTGGTCCTGTTGGTGGGATCGAGCAGCGGCGCCGCCTTGGTGAGCACCTGGGTGTAAGGATGATAGGGATGGTCGAAGACCTCGTTGGTCCTGCCCAGCTCCACGATGCCTCCCAGGTACATGACCGCGACCCTGTGGGTGATGTATTTTACGACTCTCAGGTCGTGGCTGATGAAGAGTATGGTGAGGTTGAGGGATCTTTGCAGATCTCCCAGCAGGTTGATGATCTGGGCCTGTATCGATACGTCCAGAGCGGAGACCGGCTCGTCTGCGATGACCAGCTTGGGATTGACCGACAAAGACCTGGCGATGCCTATCCTCTGGCGCTGTCCGCCGGAGAACTCGCCGGGGAAGCGGTCCGCGACCTCCATGGAGAGACCGCACATCTCGAGGATCTCCTTCACCCTGTCGGGGACCTCCTCTTCCGGGCAGATCTTGTGGAAGAGCAGCATCTCTTCGATGGTCTCATAGACGGACATGCGCGGGTTGAGGGAGGAATAGGGATCCTGGAAGATGTACTGCATCTTCGGGCGCTCGAGACGGAGCGCCTCGCCCTCCAGCTCGGTTATGTCCTTGCCGTCGAGTATGATGCGTCCGCCGGTGGGCTTGTAGAGCCTGATGATGCTCCTCGCCAGGGTGCTCTTGCCGCAGCCGGACTCGCCTACCAGGCCGAGGTTCTCGCCCTTGTAGATGTCCAGATATACGTTGTTGACTGCCTTGACGAAGCGGTGCTCCTTGCGGGTGATGAAGTCGGTCACGCCGTACTTCATGGGGAACCACATGGAAAGATCCTTGACCTCGACCAGCTTTTCGCCGTGCTCGTAGTCGAAGTTCATCCTCATATCATCCATTGTTTCCCACCTCCTGTTCGGGGACGTCTATGATCCCGGTAAAGGACCTGACCTTTTCGGGGAAATGGCAGCGGGTAAGGTGGCCCGGCTCGATCTCGAAGATCTCTGGACGCTCCTGACGGCAGATATCCTCGACGTACTTGCACCTGGGCGCGAAGGGGCAGCCCGGGGGCAGCTTCGAGAGATTGGGAGGAGCTCCCGTGATGGGCTCCAGCCTGCTTCCCCTCTTGCTCTGGTCGGGAAGGCTCCCCATCAGGGCGTAGGTGTAGGGATGTCTGGGCTTGGAGAAGAGGGTCACGGTGTCGGTCATCTCGACGATGATGCCGGCGTACATGACCGCGACTCTGTCGCACATCTGGGCCACGACTCCCAGGTCGTGGGTGACGAGGATGACGCTCATCTTGAGCTCGTCCTTGAGGGAGTTTATGAGCTTTAAGATCTGGTCCTGGATGGTGACGTCCAGGGCGGTGGTGGGCTCGTCAGCCAGCAGCAGCTTGGGCCTGGCGCCCAGGGCGCAGGCTATCATGGCCCTCTGCCTCATGCCGCCGGAGAACTGGTGAGTGTACTCCTCGATGCGGGACTCGGGCGAAGGGATGCCGACCAGCTTCAGGAGCTCGATAGCCTTGTCGAGCTTCTCCTGCTTGCTCATCTTGGTGTCGTGGAAGGCCTCGAACATCTGGGTCTTGATCTTGAGGACGGGATTGAGGGAGGTCATGGGCTCCTGGAAGATGATGCTTATCTCCTTGCCCCTGATGTTCCTGATCTCGTCCTTGTTCATCTTGACGATGTCCTGGCCCTTGTAGAGGATCTCGCCCCCGACGATCTCGCCGGGACGCTTGAGGAGCTTCAGGATCGAGCGGCAGGTCTGGCTCTTTCCGCAGCCGGACTCGCCGACAAGACCGAAGGTCTCGCCCTCGTACACGTCGAAGGAGACTCCGTCGACGGCCTTGACCGTCTCGTCTCTTAAAAGGAAGTAAGTCTTAAGGTCTTTGACCTCGAGCAGTTTTTCTTTTTCCATCGCTGTCACCCCCCTATCTTCCCTTGGTCCTGAGGAAGTCGGTGAGACCGTCTCCCATGAGGCTGAAGCCTATGCCGGTGATCGAAAGGAACAGGCCCGGGAATATGGTGATCCAGGGCGCGAAGCTGATGAAGCCGCGGCCCGTGGAGAGTATGGAGCCCCACTCGGGAGTCGGCGGCTGTACGCCGAGGCCCAGGAAGCTCATGGACGCTCCGGTCAGCATGCACATGACTATGTCGGAGGCGAGATAGACGACGGCGGAGCTGATGACGTTGGGGAGGACGTGCCTTAAGAGTATCCTCCTGTCCGAGAAGCCCGCCACCTTGGCGGCCATCACGTATTCGGAGTTCTTGGCCACCATGGTCTCGCTGCGCACCAGCCTGCAGAAGGTCATCCAGCCCGTGAGCCAGATGGCGATGTAGGTGTTCTTGATGCCCGAGCCCAGCACCGCCATGATCGCGATCATGAGTATGGTGAAGGGGAAGGCCATCATGACGTCGAGTATGCGCATGATTATGGTATCGAGCAGACCGCCGTAATAGCCTGTGAGGAGGCCCAGGATGGTCCCGATGACGAAGGGTATCGAGACGCCGAATATGCCCAGCTGCAGGTCTATCCTGGTCGCGTAGATTACTCTCGCGTAAATATCGCGGCCGTAGTTGTCAGTACCGAAATGATGCTCCGCTCCGGGAGGGGCGAATATGGCGGTAGGATTCAGTTCGATCGGATCCTGCTTCGCGAAGGCTCCGGGGAAGAGCGCCAGCAGCAGGACGATGAAGACTATGACGCTGCCCGCAACGAAGGACTTGTTGCGTATCATCATCTTGAAGGTGTCCTGCTTTTTTCTCTTTCTGAATTTCTTGTTGGAAGTTTCCATTTTCCGTCCCCCTTTCTAAAGCGCGACTCTCGGATCGAGGAACGAATAGAGGATGTCGGTGATCAGGTTCATCAGTATGACCAGCAGCGAGAAGGCCAGAACCAGGACCTGCACGACCGCGTAGTCGCGGCCGAATATGGAGTCTATCATCAGCTTGCCCATGCCGGGGAGCGAGAATACTGTCTCGATGATGACGCTTCCTCCCAGCATCCAGGCCATGCGCATCATCAGCAGCGTGACCGTGGTGATCAGGGCGTTTCTTAGTATATGCATAGTGCTGACACGGGTCTCGGTTATGCCCTTGCTCCTGGCGAAGTCGACGTAATCGAGTATGCTGATGTCAACAACGGAGTTTCTGAGGTTGCGCATCAGAAGGGCCGTGGTCATGAGACACGAAGTCAGGGCAGGCAGAACGAGAGATCTGAACTGCTCCGCGGGCGTCTCGCCCCAGCCTCCGACGGGGAACCAGTGGAGCTTTACGCCGAAGAGTATCATTAGCAGCAGCCCGACCCAGAACGAGGGCATGGAGATGGCTGCCAGAGCGGTTACTCTTATGAACTGGTCTCCGAACTTGTCTTTGTTCTTTCCCGCCATATATCCGAGCGGAAAGCTCAGAATGACGGCGAAGATCATGGAAAGGAAGGTCAGGCCCACGGTGATCCTGAGCCTGGGCAGTATCATATCCTTTACAGGCATCTTGTACACCAGGGACCTTCCCAGGTCTCCGGTCAGGATGCCCTTCATCCAGATGAAATACTGCGTGGTATAAGGCTTGTTGAGCCCCATGAGCTCGCGGAGCCTCTGGACGTCCTCCTCGAGGGCCATCTCGCCCAGAAGAGTACGGGCGGGGTCTCCGGGGATGAGCCTTATCATCGTAAAGATGAGCACCGTTACGAAGAACAGTACCGGTATCATCTGCAGAAGACGTTTGAACAGGTAATTGAGTTGTGCCAAATGATTCACCAGCCTTCTCGTTTATTTGCCGCGGGGGCATAGAAGTGTATGGGGGATGTATCCTGGCAAGATACTTGGGAATAATTCCGCAGGGAGGGCCGCGGCAAGGCGGCCCTCCCTATTCTTTTCACAGATCGCGGATCGGTATCAGACCGATATTACTTGGTCTTCAGCAACTGATAGGTGTTGACCCTGTTGCCGTTGCTTACGTTGAGGCCCTGGATCTTGTCGCTCACACCGTAGGTGTAGTCAGCCTGGAAGATGGGGATGATGCAGTGCTCAGCATAGATGATCTCCTGCATCTTGTTGATCAGCTCGACACGCTTCTCGTAGTTGATCTCCTTCTGGGAATCCCAGTACATCGCTTCGAGATCCTTGTCGTCCAGACCGGTGTACCAGTGGCTGGATTCGGTGTAGTCGCAGATGAAGCCCAGCAGGGACGCGGGGTCGGTGCCGCCGTCGGTCCACTGATAGATGCATGCCTGATGGCTCAGGGAGTGGGTCTTCTCGGACAGAGTGGCGGATTCGAGAGGCTCGATGGTGAGCTCGAAACCGGCCTTGGCCCACTGGGACTTGAGCACGGTGGCGATGTCGGTGTAGATGGCCTGGGTAGCGGATACGTTGATCACGCCGCCGATCTGGCCCGGGGTGTAGCCGGCGTCGATCAGCATCTGCTTGGCCTTCTCATAGTCGACCTCGGGATCCTTGATGTTCTTGTTGAAGAAGTCGCCGTGGGCGCTGGGGATGCTGGAAGCGACGGGCTTCGCATATCCGAGAGCGACGATGTTGGCGATCTCCTGCTTGTCGGTAGCATAGCGCAGAGCTTCCCTCAGCTTGGGATCATTGAAGGGAGCGATGGTGGTGTTGAGCACCATGGTCCTGATCTGGGTGGAGGGGAAGGTCTCTCCGTGGAGGTTGGGGTCAGCCTCGACCTGGGCCATCATGGTGTTGGGGATCATGGGAGCCAGATCGATGGTGCCGCCCTGCAGCTGCAGGTAACGGGTGTTCTCATCGGAGACGATGTTGTACTTGAGGTACTTGGTCTTGGGTTCGCCTTCGTTCCAGTAGTAGGGGTTGGCTTCGAAGTACATATGCTCGTTGCGCTTCCACTCGGTCATGAAGTACGGACCGGTGCCCATCGGGCTCTCGATGAACTTCTCTTCGCCCACTTCCTCAAAGTGCTTCTTGGAAGCGACTACGAGGTTGTAGGAGGAGCAGTAGCTGATGAAGGGCGGGCAGGCATACTTGAGGGTGATCACCAGGGTGTCCTTCTCGGGCATGCTGACGGTATCGATCATCTCGGATCTGGTCAGAGCGTTGGAGCCCTGATAATCGCGGGCGCGATAGAAGGACCACTGCCAGTCTTCTTCGGTGACGTCGCTGCCGTCGGAGAACTTGAGGTTGGGTCTGAGCTTGAAGGTGTAGGTCAGGCCGTCTTCGCTGATCTCCCAGCTCTCGGCCAGCTGGCCTTCCATCTTGGAGCCGTCATAGGCGGGGGTCACAAGGTGCTCATAGATGTTGTTCTGGTACTTGGTGTCCTGAGAACCGAGGGCTTCCCAGGGAGACATGTACAGAGCGTCGGTCACTTCGCCGATGACGATGGTGTCGTCATACTCGACTGCGGGTGTTGCGGGGGCCGCGGGAGTCGCGGGAGCCGCCGGGGTTGCGGGTGTTGCGGGTGTTGCGGGAGTCGACGGGGTCGACGGAGTCGCGGGAGTAGCCGGAGCCGCCGGAGCGGGCTCGTTCTTGCTTCCGCAGCCTGCCATCAGGGAGACCACCATCAAAGCTGCCAGCAGCAGTGCCAGTGCCTTTTTCATGTTTTTCCTCCTTGAAAGATATGTTTTTTAGATCTGCTCTATTAAAGCACTCATCTATTGACGCGGCATATGCCGCGCCGGCAAAAGAAGCTCCGCGCCGAAGGACGGCTCTTCGCTTCCGTTGTCCTTAGTATTCCGGGGAGTCTCTGTAGACCTTCCCATCCTTCATGACGAAGGAGAGCTTGTATATATCTTTGATATCAGCCGAGGGATCTCCGTCGAAGGCTGTGATATCGGCGAGCATGCCGGGGGCGAGCCTGCCGACCTTTCCGTCGAGCTTGAGGAGAGCGGCGTTCACTCTGGTCGCGGCGGCGAGGACCTGCATCACGGGCATGCCCGCCTCCGCCATGAGCTCGAACTCCTTCTTCTGCTTGCCGTGGAAATTGTACGGGGTCCCGGTGTCGGTGCCCAGGCCTATCTTCACGCCGGCCTTAAGGCATTTCTGATAATTCTCCCTGTGGTGTGATACCGCGTCCCGGGCCTTTTTAACTATATACGGGGCGATGGTCCCGTCGTCTCCGTGCTGGAGTATGTGCCAGCAGGGGACGAAGGTGGGGATGAAATAGGTGCCCTTCTCCGCCATGAGCCCGATGGTCTCGTCGTCCATGTAGGAACCGTGCTCTACCGAGGTGATGCCGGCCTTTACCGCGGCCTTGATGCCGGCGGTGCCGTGGGCGTGGGCGGCGCTGGTCGCTCCCGCCATCTCCGCGATCTCGATCGCGGCCCTCATCTCGTCGTATGTGAGCTTCTGGGCGCCCGGATCGGTGCTCTTGGAGTTGATGCCGGCGGTCGCCATGAACTTGAGCATGTCGGCTCCGTGCTTGAGGACCTCTCTCGCGGCCTTTCTCATGGCGTCGGGCCCGTCGCAGACTATGCCCATGTATCCGTTCTCCACTCCCGGCCTGTGCGGGAAGTCGGTGGGGCCTCCGGTCGCGCCTATGGCGGGACCGGCGCATATCATGCGCGGCCCCCAGATATCGCCCCTGTTGATCGCGTCGCGTATGGCGATATCGTTGTAGCCCTCGCAGCCCACGTTCCTCACGGAGGTGAAGCCCGCCATGAGATCCGCCTGGGCGTGGAGCATTCCCTGTATGGTGAAATCACCGATGGTCTTCGCGAGGAAGTTCCCGCCGGTGGTCCCGTCGCTGTCTGTATGGAGATGAGCGTCTATGAGTCCGGGCATCACGAAGCGCTCCGAAAGATCGGTCACTTCCCTCTCCGAGAAGTCGTAGCGGTCCCAGGGACAGACCTCTTTGATGACGTTCCCGTCGATGACGACGGCCATATCGCGCCTGACGAGATCATCCCCGGCCGTATAGAGCCTTCCGCATCTTAAGACCTTTTCCATCGCGCTATCCTTCGAAATATATGCCCTGCTGCATCAGCTTGAGCTGGGACGCGATCTTCGCCGCGATCTTTTCGGCTATGAGGTCGCCCTTTTCTTTCGACGCCTTGGTGGCGTCGCCGCTGATGGCGTTCTCGTAGAGCACCCTGCCCCTTTCGGGATATCTGACCGGGAAGAGAGGCTTCTTCCAGTTGACGCAGGCCTTGTCCATCTGCA